>CAXBAC010000066.1:0-9866 GCA_963973485.1 uncultured Polaribacter sp.
CTTAAACCACCAAATCAAAGTGCCACTTTGTTTGCGGCGAGCATTACGATTGTTCCAGAAAAAGATCTTTTTCTTAGGATTTTTATAAATTTCTTTTGGATCTTGATGAACAAGAACTTTATTGTCTTTAATAATTAAAAGCTGATCTGCGAAAGAAAGCGCATCATTTTTATCGTGAGTTGCAACTATAGAAGCTATTTTCTTTTCTTTTAAATACGCAAAAAGATTTCTACGCAATGTATTTTTTTGATAATTATCTATTTGACTAAAAGGTTCATCTAATAATAAAAGTTGGGGTTCTTTTGCCAAAGCTCTGGCTATTGCCACTCTTTGTTTTTGCCCACCACTTAAGTTTTTAACTTTTACATCTTTAAAAACACTCATTTCTATAACTTCTAAAAGCTCATGAGTTCTTAGTTCACTTTCTTTTGGATAAAAACGAGAAAGGTGTTTTTTTATATTTTCTGCAACAGAAATATAAGGCATTAAATCAAAATCTTGAGCAACATACTTAAACTTATAAAACCCAGGTACAAGATTAAACTCTGGACCTAAAATTTCTTCATCATTCCAAAAAATGCTTCCTTCATTTAAATCTAATAAGCCATAAATTGCTTTTAATAAAGTAGATTTTCCACAACCACTAGCACCCATTATACTTAAATGTTCACCAGCTTTAAGCCTAAAATTAATGTTTTGTAAAACCGTTTTATTTTTAGTGTAGGCAAATGAAAGGTGATTAACTTTTAGCATAAGAGTTTATAAAAATCGATTGTACCAACTATCTTCAATAGGTATTTCCCAAAAGTTTTTAAAGTCGTGATTGTTGTTTACTAAATTATCAAAAACAATGGTTTTACCTGTTACAGCTCTATTTTTTACCAACTTTTTAAAGTCTTTTAATTCTTTGTATTGTACATATTCTCCTTGTTTAAAACAGACATTCATTTTGTCTAAAAGAGCAATATCAAACTTTTCTTGAAGCTTAAGTATAAAAGAAACTGAATGATCTAAATCTGCGTTAGTTAAAGTTGACTCATTATTTTCTGCTACTAAAACAATAAATCTATTGTATAAAAATTGATATGAAGCCTTAAAGTTTTCATCCTCTTTTTTCCAATCATCAATAAAATCTTTTAGAAGCTTTTCTACTTCTTCAATTTCTGTATTATAAAATTTTCTACTTGATGGATAAATCCAAACTTTGGATTCATCAGAAAGGGAGTTGTAATCAACAAACATTGTTTTTTTTGCAAAGATACACAAAGAAAAATCGCAAACTCAAAAAATTGAATTTGCGATTTATATAATTATTCTTATAAAACCCTAAGCTTCTTTTAAAGTAGTGTTTTGTATAATTTTCACGAAATCTTCTTGAGTACTTAATCCTTTGTCTTTATTAGACCATACTTGAAGGTCTTGTTTAAATTGTGCATCTAAAGCACCATGTTCGGCTTTATAATCAGCTACCATTTTTGTAGCTATTCTAGGTCTTGGCCCCCAAGTATTTAATACATTATTCTCTTGGTCTAAAATAATTAGCTTAGGGATAGATCTACCTCCATTTGTTAAAAACAAATCCATCAAATCTAAATTTTCATCACGTAAAACCAACTTTAAATTTATGTTTGAGCTTAGAGCAGCCATTTTAGCAATTACAGGTAAATTTTGAGCAGCATCTCCACACCAACCTTCTGTAATTACTAGCCAGGTTTGTGGTTCTTGTAATTGTTTAATTTCTTGGGCTGTTGAATCAGAAATTTTAATCGTTTTATCTATACGTTTCATTCTTTTATCATTTAACAAACTATAGTTTGTTAAAGCCTCAGATTGTTCTGGCCCTGTAGATTTACCTTCTGCCAATAAACTACTTACTAAGTTTCTATATTCTAAGTAGGTGTAAGAATTTGCTAAACTTTTTTCAATAATGTTTTTCATTTTCTAAATTTTATCAAAGGTATTTATTTTTGTAAACCTACTTGGTAACAGAGGTTACAGAAGAAAATGTAGTTCTCTTCATCTTGTAAGACGTAATAAAAGTTAATCCTTACTAAAAAGAATAATCTAGTTGTTTTGTAAGTTCTTAAGAATATCTGCTGTCATCGATTTTAAATCGAATTCGTGCTTCCAGTTCCAATCTTTTCTAGCCTCTGAATCGTCTATAGATGATGGCCAGCTGTCTGCAATATCTTGTCTAAAATCTGGTTTGTAGTTAATTTCAAAATCTGGAATATGCTTTTGAATTTCTGAAGCTATTTCTTTAGGTGTAAAATCTATGGCTGCTAAATTATAACCTGTTCTTATTTTAATAGCATTAGCATCTGCTTGCATTAACTGAATAGTTGCGTCTACTGCATCATTCATATACATCATTGGTAAACGCGTATTTTCAGATAAAAAACATTCGTACTTTTTATCTTCTAATGCTTTAAAGTAAATATCAACAGCATAATCTGTTGTTCATCCTCCTGGTTTTGTTTTCCAAGAAATAATACCTGGATAGCGAATTGTTCTTACATCTACGCCATATTTTTCATGATAATAATTACACCAATACTCTCCAGAAACCTTACTAATTCCGTAAACAGTAGAAGGTTGCATTACTGTTTCTTGAGGTGTATTTTCTTTTGGTGTTGATGGGCCAAAAACAGCAATAGAACTTGGCCAATATACTTGTTGAATGTGTTTTTCTTTTGCTAAATCTAACACACCTAACAATGAATTCATATTTAAATCCCAAGCTTTTTGAGGCATTTTTTCTGCAGTTGCAGATAACATTGCTGCTAATAAATATACTTGAGTTACATTGTACTTTTGTACTGTTTTTAAAATGGTTTCTTTATCTGTAGCATCTATAATTTCAAAAGGGCCAGCACTCATCATTTCTGAGTTTCCTTCTCTAATATCTGATGCAATTACATTTTCATTACCATATACAAGACGTAATTTTTGGGTAAGTTCTGTACCTATTTGTCCACATGCGCCTAATACTAAAATAACCGTTTTCATTCTATAAAATTGAATTATTATAAGTCACAAAGGTACTTAATTTTGTTATTTACATTACGTTTATATGATTACAATTATGGGTTGATATTAAGCTATTCTGTTCCATTTAATTTTATCGTTTGTAAAAGAAAGAGCTACAGTAAAAATTGTTTACTTTTACCTATAAAATTTTACGAGTTGAAAACTATTTTATCTTTTTTAACAGTCTGTATTTTGTTTTCTTGTGTAAAAAAACAAGAAACTGAAAAACAAGAAACTGATAATAAATCTCTTTTAAGTGTTGTACAGAACTACCCAACTGCAAAAAAAGTTAGTCCTATTTATAAAAAAGAGGTTAATGATTGGAAAGAGCTCAATGCTTTAGAAGATTTTTTAGGAAGGTTTAAAAAAGTATCACCTAAAGAAATTTTAAGTAATGCTTTAGAAATAGAGGATTTAGCAAAAGCATTAAAAAAAGCAAAAAAACCGGCTCTTTTTGATGAACCTTCTTTACAAGCAAGAATAAATATTTTGCATAATGAAACCTTAAGGCTTGCAGATATGACAAATATACCTGCTATAAAAGTGCAAGAAGTGAATGATCAGATGAAAAAAGTAATTGATGCATTTTCTGCTATAAATGTTAAAATAAATACTATTCTATCTAAAAAAAGATTTGAAGATGCAGTTGATATAGATGTTAAATATATTGGTTTAGACTCTACTAAAATAGATAGTGTTTCAAAAAAATCAATAAACGAAAAGTTGCAACTTAAGCTAGAGGAAAAAACTAAAAACTAATGAGAAGAATTATTACCTATATTTTTGCATTGTTACTTTTTTATGCTTGTAACACAGGTGTTAAAAAAAATACTGAAACAGACAAAACTGCTGAAGTACAAACGATAAATAACTTTATGGATGCTTGGCATTTGGCAGCAACAGAAGCAAACTACGAGAATTATTTTTCTAAAATGGATAGCACTTCTGTATTTATTGGAACAGATGCTAGTGAAAATTGGACCAAAACGCAATTTGAAAATTTTAGTAAGCCTTATTTTGATGCAGGAAAAGCTTGGGATTTTAAAACATTAGAAAGAAATATTTTTTTAAGTGATGATGGAAAATTTGCTTGGTTTGATGAACTACTAAACACTTGGATGGGTACTTGTAGAGGTTCTGGAGTTTTAGAAAAAAACCAAGAAGGATGGGTTTTAAAACAATACGTTTTATCTGTTGCAATACCTAATGAAGATGTAAAAGAGGTAATTTTGGCAAAACGTAAAAACGACTCTATTTTTCAACAAAAATTTAATTAGAAGCTTCTAATACTTCATTTACAGTATTATAAATAAGCTCGTTTTCATATCCTTTTCTCATTAAAAAATCAATTAATTTTTTCTTTCTTTTAAATTGATTAGGTTCAGAAATTACATCATTTCTGTTTTCTGTAATTTGATAAATGGTTTCTATATATTCTTGTTCATCAATTTCTTTTAGCGCAGTTTTAATATTATAAGCAGAAATATCTTTAAATTTTAATTCTCTAATAATACGTTGTTTTCCCCAGTTTTTTATTCTGAATTTACCTCTTGCAAAACTTTTTGCAAAACGTTCTTCATTTAAAAAATTGTTTTGCATAAGGCTTAGTAAAATCATTTCTCTAGCCTCAGGAATCAAATTAAATTCCCGCATTTTTTGCTCTACTTCTTTATGGCATCTGTCTTGGTAAACGCAATAGTGTTCTAATTTTCGTTTTATTTCATCAACAGTAAAAACCTTTTTTAACATCTAACAAACTTACAAAAAGGGCTGAAATTATATAAATTTCAACCCTTTTTTATCATCAACCAAAAAATATTTTTGCTATTTAAGAAGCTATTGCATTCGATGTTGTTTTTCTTTTTAACCACATTTTAAATTGGGTAACTAAAAAGAATAAAATTGGTACAACAATTAAAGTTAAAAAGGTTGCAATTAACAATCCGTAAATTACTGTCCAAGCTAAAGGACCCCAGAAAACAACGTTATCACCTCCAAAATAAATATGAGGATTGTATTCTGTAAATAAAGTATAGAAGTTAATATTTAAACCAATTGCTAAAGGAATTAACCCTAAAATTGTAGTTATTGCTGTTAATAAAACCGGTCTTAAACGTGCTCTACCTGCTCTAACAATAGTTTCGAATAAATCGTTTTTTTCTAAATAATCATCTTCATCTAAACCTAATTCATGTTTTTTTCTATCGATTAATAATTGCGCATAATCTAATAATACAACTCCGTTATTTACAACAATACCTGCAAGAGAAATTATCCCCATCATTGTCATCATAATTACAAAGGCACTACCAGAAATTACAATTCCACCAAAAACACCAATAAAGCTTAAGAAAATGGCTAACATAATAATACCAGGTTTTGTAATAGAGTTAAATTGGAAAATTAAAATGAAGAAAATTAAAGCCAAACCAGTAAAGAAAGCACCTACTAAAAATGCCATTTGTTTGTTTTGTTCTTCTATCTGACCAGTATAATCTATTTTAACGCCTTTAGGTAAATCTTTAAAGTTTTTCATTTCTGCTTGTATTTTGTTTACAACAGCAGCAGCATCAGTTTCTCCAGGAGCTAAAGCAGAATATACAGTTACAACTCTTTTAATGTCTTTATGCTTAATAGCACTAAAACTAGAATTATTACTTTGCGTAGCAACAGTAGAAACAGGAATTTCTTTTATTTGACCAGATGCCATATCTCTAAAAATAATGTTCTGATTAAAAAGCGCACTTTTATTATATCTGTTTTCTTTATTAAAACGAACATAAATATCGTAATCTTCTCCATTTTCTTTGTAAACACCTGCTTTACTACCAAAGATAGATGATCTTAATTGCTGACCAACTTGCCCAGAAGAAACCCCTAATTCACCTGCTTTTTTACGATCAACTAAAACCTCCATACCAGGTTTGTCTTTGTTAACATCAATCTTTAATTCGTCTATACCAGCTATGCTTTTAGTATTGATAAAATCTCTCATTCTCTGAGCAGTTTGAATTAATTCAGCATAATCATCACCCTCAATTTCTATGTTAATTGGAGGGCCTACAGGAGGTCCGTTTACATCTTTTTCAACAGAAATTAAAACTCCTGGATAAATACCAACCAAGCCTTTTTGCACTTTTTGACGCATTAACTCACTGTCTAAACCTCTTCTATATTTATACTCTCTCATAGAAGCAGTTATTTTACCTTTATGAGGCATTTCTGCTGCAGAACCACCATCAGTTTGTGGGTTTCCTGCTCCTTCACCAACTTGAGAGATTAAACTTTCTACCATAAAGTTGTGATCTCCATCCATGTATTCATCACTATATAGAATGTCTTCTACTTTCTTTTCAATCAGTTTAGTGATTTCATTTGTTTTTTGAATATCTGTACCTTCTGGATATTCGATATAAACAATAATTTGGTTGGGTTTGTTATCAGGAAAAAACTCAACTTTAGTTCTCTGTGTACTTAACGACCAACCAAATGCAATGAAAGAAGCAGTTAGTAAAATAAAGGTTAAGGCTACTAAAAAGTATGGTTTTTTACCAGACAAAGAGTTTCTTAATCTTCTTTCGTACCAACCTTCTAAAATTGGCAATATTTTATTTTGAAAGCTGTTAGACCATCCTCTTAAAACCAATCTATACACCCAAAGCATTATTGCTGTAAAAATCATTAACGCACCAAGAGCACTATATGCACCACCAAATAATAAAATTATTATTCCAAAAGCAGTCATAATTCCTGTTAAAATAGCAATTTTTTGAATTGGCATATCTACATCTTCTACACTCATAAATTGAGAAACCAAGACAGAATTAAAGAAAATAGCTACTAATAAAGATGATCCTAAAACTGTAGATAAAGTTATTGGTAATAATACCATAAAATCTCCCATAATTCCTGGCCAAAGACCTAATGGAATAAAAGCGGCAACTGTTGTTGCTGTAGAAATGATAATAGGAAAAGCAATTTCGCTAATTCCTTTTTTGGCAGCTTCAACTCTGTTCATGCCTTCTTCGTCCATTAAACGATAAACGTTTTCTACAACTACAATTCCATTATCTACCAGCATTCCTAGCCCCATGATTAATCCGAAAAGAATCATTGTATTCATAGTATAACCAAGCATGTTTAATATCATTAAAGACATAAACATAGACATTGGTATTGCAAAACCTACAAATACTGCATTTTTAAATCCTAAGAAAAACATTAAAACAGTTACCACTAAAATAACTCCAAAAATAATGTTGTTTACTAAATCGTCTACCTGACCAATGGTTGTGTCTGATTGATCGTTGGTGATGGTAACTTTTAAATCTTTAGGAAAATAGTTTTCTTTGGCCTCGTCTACAATTTCTTTAATTTGTTCTGAAGCAGCAACCATGTTTTCTCCTGCACGTTTTTTAACATCTAACATTACAACAGGTTCTCTTCTTTCTCTTGCAAAGGTTGTTCTGTCTTTGTCTTTAAAAGATACAGTTGCAACGTCTTTTAAATAAATAGGATTATTAAATTCTGACTTTATTACAAAATTTTCTAATGCAGCTGGCTCATCAATTTCACCAATAATTCTAACAGTTCTTCTTTGTTCGCTTGTAATAAAATTACCTGCAGACATGGTTAGGTTTCCATTGCTAATGGCAGAAGTAATGTCGTTAAAACTAACTTTAGCAGCCATCATTTTATAAATATCTACTGCAACTTCTACTTCTTTTTCTTGAGCTCCACGAATGTCTGCTTGTTTAATTTCTGATAAATCTTCTATTTCATCTTGTAAATATTCTGCAAACTCTTTTAATTTATAAATAGGATAATCACCAGAAATATTAATGTTAGAAATTGGCATTTCTTCAGACATACTTAAATCGAACACATTAGGTTCTATTTTAGCGCCATTAAAAGTTGGCCAATCTTCACTAGAAGTTTCTGTAGAGATTTCGTCTTTAACTTTTTGTTTTGCAAGTTCTACAGAAATCTTTTCATCGAACTCAACAATAACAATAGAGTAATCTTCTTGCGATGTTGAGGTAACTTCTACAACGTTACTTACTGTTTTTACTTGATCTTCTATAGGATCTGTAATCAGTTTTTCTATATCTTCTGCTGTATTACCAGGATAAGCAGTGCTTATGTATATTTTAGTTTCTTTTACCTCTGGAAAATTTTCTCTTGCCATGGTTAAATACGCAGAAATACCATAGAAGAATAATACAGCCATTATTACATAAATGGTTGTTTTATTATGAATTGCCCAAGATGATAATTTAAACTCTTTATCTACTTGTTTTTTTTGTTCTGTCATCATTAATTATTTTATATTGATAACTTTTACAGTTTGCCCATTATTTACACTACGTGCACCTTCATCAATAATTTCTGTACCTACAGAAAGGTTTTCTAAAACTTCGATGTAATTTCCTTGTGTTTTTCCAGTTTTAATAATTACACGTTCTGCAACAGCTTCGTTATCTGCATTTTTACCTTTAATAGCATAAACAAATTGCTCTCCATTAGCATTTTCTGAGATAATACTTTGTGGAATTAAAATGGCTTTTTCTTGCGAGTAATCATTAATTTGAAGCTTAGCAGTTAAGTTTGGTTTTACATTTCCGCTTTTATTTGCAACAGGTACTTCTATTCTAAAAGATCTGTTATTTGGGTTGATAAAACTACCTACTTGTTTTACAGAACTTTCTATAGTTTCTCCTAAAACAGGAAAAGAAACTTTTACTTCTTTATTTTTAGTGATGCTAGCAATGTATCTTTCTGGTACTTCTGCTTCTACATACATGTTGTTAAGATTTACGATTCTAAAAATTTCTGAACCTGGTCCACCTACTAAAACTGTACCTGGTTCTTTTATTACATCATCTATAACACCAGAAAAAGGAGCTCTTACAGAGGCTTTAGACAATTGACTTTTAAGTTGTTTTAATGTATTCTCTTGAGCCTCGTAATTTGTCTTTGCTTGTAAAAACTGAATTTCTGAACCAATTTCTTGATCCCATAAACGTTTTTGACGCTCAAAAGTAGTTTTTGCTAAGGCTGTTGTTGCTTCTAATTGTGCAACTTGACTGCTTAAACCACCATCATCTATAGTTGCTAATAATTGCCCTTTAACAACTCTTTGGCCTTCTTTAACCAAAATACTTTTTAAGATACCTGGCATTTCTGGGTATATTAAAATGTTTTGCTTTGTTTTTACATTACCTTGTAGTTCTAAATAGTGATTAAAAACTTCAGCTTTAGCTGTAATTGTAGTAATTAAAGGTAATTTTTTAACGGTATCTTTTTTAGAAATGGCTGCATTTATAGCTTCTAAATATTTATTTATAGCTTCTAAATTTGCAGATATTTCTTTCTTTTTAGCGGTTAATTCTTTTAATGAACCTGAAGCCACTAAATCTGCTACAGAGGTTGTTTTCTTTTCTCCACATGAAATTAAAACAATGGTAATAACTAGTAATGAATATATTTTTCTCATTGTGTTGTTGATTATTTGATTGGTAAGTTTAATGCGTTTTCTAATGTTGCTTTTGTGGCAATGATGTTTAACATTGCTTGTACATAGTTGTTTTGCTGAGTGTATAATTGGTTTTGTGCCTGAAGTAGATCAAAACTAGTGGTAATACCTTCATCAAATTTTATTTGTTGTTTCTTTTCAATTCTTTCTGCAAGGTTTAAGTTTTTCTTTGCTGTTTCATAATTATCGATACTTAATTGATAATCGCTTTTTGCACTTTGAGCAGCCAAACTTAATCTCTGTTTGGTTTCTTCTAAACGAATGTCTGCAGTTTCTAGATTTATTTTAGTTTGTGCAATTT
>CAXBAC010000067.1:0-9707 GCA_963973485.1 uncultured Polaribacter sp.
GTTGAGCCTTTAGTGGGGTCTTCTGTGTTACGCTTTGCCTCTACCTTGGCATTGTAACTATCTCTTTTTTTCTGAACTGGTGTACGAATATCCGACTTATAGTTATCTCCTAATCCAACGGGCTTAGGGTCATTGGAATATAGGTCGTTCACCTTTTTCACATAGTCATTTATTTTCATTGGTTTTGGTTTTCTCTTTTAGGCTGGGGTATGGGTTTGTTTTTTCATTGGCTTAATGTTTTTGGGTTTAATTTATTAGGTTTTGGAAAACGATGGGAAGAAAAAAAGATTCAAGAATTTATGAATAAAAATCAATAATTAAAAATGGAAGATATTTTAAACTTTTTGGCAGAAAAAAGAATAAAAGATATTAAAGGTTTTTACACACATCTATTTGCTACTTTTTTGATATTACCTTTTATTATATTTATTAATCTACAAACAGTTCCTCAATTCGAGTGGTATTGGTATGCAATAATAGCTTGGTTTTTAGGACTAATAGTACATTGGGTATCTGTTTTTACTTTTTCTAATCTTGGAGCAAAACAAAATTGGGAAAATCAAAAAATTTTTGACTCAAAGCATAATAAAATCAATTTAGAAAAGAAACCTGTTGATGACGAATATATCCAAGAGAAAAGTTATTTAAAAGCAAAAAAAGAAGCTCAAGAAATAAAAGGTTTTTATGTTCATTTATTTGTGCATCTATTTTCATTCCCATTAATTGTGTTTGTAAATTTAAAATTTGTACCCGAATTTCATTTTTTTTGGTTTGCTTTGGGAGGTATGATTATCGCTCTATTTTTTCATTGGTTAGGAGTTTTTGGGTTTAATATCTTAGGCTTTGGAAAAGAATGGGAAAATAGAAAAAGAGAAGAAATAATTAAAAAATATAAATAAAATGGAACAAGATTTTACACAACAACAAAACTATATAAGAGCAAAAAAAAGAGTAAAAGATATTAAAGGATTTTATGTTCATTTTACTGTGTATATCATTATAAATATATTTATAAGTGGAGTTATTATTTATGGCTTAATGTCTAGTGGAGACTCGTTTTTAGACGCAATTCAGAATTTTGGTACAATTTCTACTTGGATTTTTTGGGGTATAGGAATAATTTTTCATTGGCTAGGAGTTTTTGGGTTTAAGTCTATAGGATTTGGAAAAGATTGGGAAGAAAGAAAAATTAGAGAATTAATGGATAAAGAAGACGAAATGAATAATAAGTTGAATAGAAGAAATTAAAATAATGTTTTCTACTTTAGGCTACTTTCATTTGGTATTTTCTGTTATTGCAATGATTACAGGTTTAATAGTAGTTTTTAATACAAAAGGCACTAAGTTTCATAAAAATATAGGCCATATTTATGTTATAAATATGTTATTACTAAATTTAAGCTCTTTTTTTATTTCAAACTTTAATGGGTTTAGTATTTTTCATTTTTTTGCAAATATAAGCTTAATAACTATTGTAGGAGGAATGTATCCTGTATTAAAAAAATCAAAAAACTGGATCTATGCTCATTACTATTTTATGGCCTGGTCTGTAGTTGGGCTTTATTGTGCTTTTTGGTCAGAAGTAGGTACACGTTTTGTGAAAAATATGCAAGATTTCTGGTGGGCAGTTGCAATTGCAACTTTTCTAACCGCTTTTTTAGGCGCTTATTTTATCAATAAAAATGCAAAAAAATTAACAAGTAAATAATATGAATGTTATAATTATTGAAGACGAAAAACCTGCTGCAAGAAGGTTAAATAGGATGTTAGCAGCTTTAGATATTAAAGTACAGCAAATGTTACATTCTGTAGAAGAATCTTTAAATTGGCTACAAAATAATGAACATCCAGATTTAATATTTTTAGATATTCAATTGTCTGATGGTTTGTCTTTTGAAATTTTTGAAGAAATCGAAGTAAAATCGGCCATAATTTTTACAACTGCTTATGATGAATATGCTCTTAAAGCTTTTAAGTTAAACAGTATAGATTATTTATTAAAACCAATAGATGATGATGAGTTAGCTGCAGCCGTGCATCAATTTAAAGAGCAACAACCTTCGCAATCTGATGTACAAGTAAACTTAGATGATATTCGAAAATTATTGGTAAATCCAGTAGATCGTAAATTTAAAAAACGCCTATCTATAAAAGTAGGTCAGCATATTAAAATTATTCATATTAATGAAATTGAATGTTTTTATAGTGAAAATAAAGCCACTTATATTCATACTTCAGAAAATAGAAATTACTTATTGGATAATTCATTAGAGAATTGGCAAGAACAACTAGATCCTGAGCAGTTTTTTAGAGTAAATAGAACTTTTATTGTTCATATTAATGCTATAAAAGATATTGTAGCCTACTCAAACTCTCGTTTAAAATTGATTTTACATTCTTACAACGAACAAGAAATTATTGTAAGTAGAGAGCGTGTAAAAGATTTTAAAAATTGGATTGATTAAACAAAACCTCTAATTTATTTCTCACTTCTTAAACTTTGATTATTTTTATCAAAATTTTTTTAATGAGTCAAAAAGACGCGTTTTTTAAACATATTACAGAAGGTTTTAAGACCAAAGGCGATTTTATTGAATTAGGTGCAGCAATGTTGGGTGAAGAAACCATAACAAATGCCATTGTAAAAGTTCCACTAAAAACATTAAACAGACATGGCTTAATAGCAGGCGCAACTGGTACAGGTAAAACAAAAACACTGCAAGTTTTAGCGGAAAATTTATCAGAAAAAGGAATTCCTGTGTTGTTAATGGATATTAAAGGAGACCTTTCTGGTTTGGCAAAAGCAAGTCCTGGACATCCAAAAATAGACGAACGTCATCAAAAAATTGGTTTTCCTTTTGAAGCTAAAAAGTTTCCAATTGAAGTTTTAAGTATTTCTGAACAAGAAGGAACCAAAATGAGAGCAACAGTCTCTGAATTTGGGCCAGTTCTATTATCTCGAATTTTAGATGTTTCAGAAACGCAAGCAGGTATTATTGCAATCATATTTAAATATTGTGACGATAATAAACTTCCTCTTTTAGATATAAAAGATTTTAAAAAGGTTTTACAATTTATTACACAAGAAGGTAAAGATGAAATTCAAGCAGAATATGGAAGAATTTCTACATCATCTACAGGTGCTATTTTGCGTAAAATTATAGAAATAGAACAACAAGGAGGAGATTTATTTTTTGGTGAAAAATCTTTTGAAGTAGAAGATTTAACAAGAATTAATGAAAATGGGAGAGGAGTTATATCTGTTTTGAGACTGACAGATATTCAGGATAAACCTAAATTATTTTCAACATTTATGTTACAATTATTAGCAGAAGTGTATGAAACTTTTCCAGAACAAGGAGATTCTGGAAGGCCAGAGCTTGTTATTTTTATAGATGAAGCGCATTTGGTGTTTGATGAAGCATCTAAAGCTCTTTTAAATCAAATAGAAAGTATTGTAAAATTAATACGTTCTAAAGGTATTGGACTCTACTTTGTGACTCAAAACCCTAAAGATGTGCCAGAAGATATATTAGCACAACTAGGTTTAAAAATACAACATGCTTTAAGAGCATTTACTGCAAAAGACAGAAAAGCAATTAAATTAGCTGCAGAAAATTATCCAACTTCTGAGTATTATGATACCAAAGATGTTTTAACACAACTGGGTATTGGAGAGGCTTTTGTATCTGTTTTAAACGAAAAAGGAATTCCAACTCCTTTAGCAAGAACAATGTTGAGAGCACCTATGAGTAGAATGGATATTTTAACGGATGATGAACTTGCTGATGTAATAAAAAACTCTAGATTAATTCATAAATACAATCAAAATTTAGATAGAGAAAGTGCTTACGAAATGCTACATCAAAAAATAGAAGCAATTAATAAAGCCGAATTAAAAGCGTTAGAAGATGCAGAAGCACAAAAAGAAAAAGAAAGGCTAGCTAAAGAAAGAGTTAGAGAAGAAAAAAGTAGGAAAAGAAGTTCTAGAAGTACAAGGCAAGACCCTTTAGTAAAGGTCCTTACAAGTGCAACTTTCATTAGAGCTGTTTTTGGAATATTAAAAAAAGTAATTAAATAAGAAATTCATAAAACTAACGTTTTAAATTACATAACAAACCAATACATAATGATAAAAAGAAGTTTTCTAATACTATTAAGCGTAACATTTTTTATAACAAGTTGTAGTAACAATAATAAATTTACCATAGAAAAAGGTAAAGTTGGTTTAGTAACAACTACTACTACAATTGCTGATTTAGATGAAATTTTTAAAAACGATTCTATTGTTAAAAACTTAAGTGAAGGTGCTTTAGGTGATAATTACTTTCAAGATGATGACAATTATTTAATTTATGAAAAAGGAGGAAAGCATCTATTAACAATTGTACCAAAAGAACAATTAGATTCAACATCAACTATAAAAAGTATCGAAATTCATGATTCTAGATATAAAACCAAATCTGGAATTAATTTAAACTCAACATTTTCAGAAATTAATGCAAATTACGTTGCAAGGCCAGAATCAACCTTACAATCTGTAACTTTATTTATAGACGAGTTAAATGCAACAATAGCAATTGATAAAGAAGAATTAGGTTTAAGAGATTTTAGTATAAGTCAAAAAGTTTCTTTAGAGCAAATTCCTGATTTAGCAAAAATAAAGTTATTTATGATTTGGTTTCATTAATTAAAATTAAAGTTGATGAAAAAATATACCATTCAAAAAAGTCCGTTTATTGTACCAACAACAGATGGTAAATTAATTGAAGAACATTTTGGGAACGCAACAAACCAACAATCTGGTTTAAGCATTGCACATATGATTGCTCCTCCAAAATGGTCAGAACCTTTTCAAACTCCAGATTTTGAAGAATACACTTATATCATAAAAGGCAAAAAGCAATTTATAATAGAAAATGAAATTGTTGTTTTAGAAGCTGGTCAATCTATCAAAATAGAAAAAGGCTCAAGAGTACAGTATTCAAATCCTTTTGATGAAGCTTGTGAATACATTGCAGTTTGTTTGCCTGCTTTTTCTATGGACCTTGTAAATAGAGAAGAGGATTAGTTTTAATGTATTTGGGTTAATAATAAAATCATTTTTTACAATTAACCATTTAGAATATTTTTAAATTGCACAAAAATAGTTTTCTATGAGTAATGTAATCGCACCAAAAATAATAAGACAGGTATTTGTTTTATTACTAATTTTATTTTTTGCAATTTTAATATTTAGAGAGATAACTCCTTATTTATCAGGTATTTTAGGAGCTATAACCATCTACGTTTTGTTAAGAAAATGGATGGTTTTTTTAGTGAAAAAAAACTGGAATCCAGATGTAGCTGCTTTTTTTTTAATGTTACTTTCTATTGTTTGTATTCTTATACCAGTATCTATAGTAATTTTTATGTTGGGTGATAAAATTGGGGAAGCTGTAGATAACTCAAAAGAAATTGCAAAAGTTGTTCAAGATAAAATTCAAGTTATAGAAAGTGAATATGGTTATGATTTAAGCTCAAGAATTAACACGAATGAAATTTCTACTTGGATTTCTCAAAACTTAGAAGCATTCGCAGGTAGTACTTTTGATATATTTATAGCCATTGGTTTAATGTATTTTATGCTATATTATATGTTAACAAACAGGAGTAGGTTAAGAGAATCTTTATATGAATATATTCCTATAAGTAATAACAATTTAAAAATTATTGGAACAGAAGCTCAAGCTATGGTGCGTTCTAATGCAATTGGCATTCCTTTAGTTGCAATTGCACAAGGTATAATTGCACTTATTGGTTTTTTAATTTTTGGTATTAAAGATCCGTTTTTTTGGTTTATTATAGTAACTGTAGGTTCTATGATTCCTTTTGTAGGAACACTTATAGGTATTTTACCTGTATTTATTTTAACCATGTCTTATGGCAATAATTTTGCTGCTTGGGGAATTTTAATTTATGGTTTAGCTGTAGTAGGTTCTACAGATAATATAATCAGATTGTATTTACTTAGAAAATTAGACAATGTACACCCTTTAATAACGCTAATTGGTGTAATTGTTGGAGTTCCATTATTTGGTTTTATTGGCTTAATATTTGGTCCATTATTAATCAGTTTATTTTTACTGGTGGTTAGAATTTACAAAAAAGAATTTGGAGCTTTAGTTGAAGAGAAAAAAGTATTGTAATAGAATTAGAACTTTATAGCTACTTTAAAGTTTAAAACTCTGCCAGTCATAAAGTTTGGAATTCCAAATTGTGTCTTAGAATATACATCTCTAACCCATGTATTAGTTATTGCATTCTGAATATCAAACATGTTAAAAAGTTCTAAACCAGCAGATAATTCTTTAAAGTTAGAAAGCCAACCATTAGAAAACTTTTTATTAGCATCTACAAATATATACGAAACCCCCAAATCTGCTCGTCTGTAATCTCTTAACCTTTCTTGAAAATTATAAGGATCTGAATACGAAGGAGAACCTCCAGGAACTCCAGAATTATACACTAAATTTAAATAGACTTTTAAATCTGGTAAATTTGGTACGTAATCTTGAAATAATATTCCGAATTTTATTCGCTGATCAGAAGGTCTTGCAATAAAACCTCTATTATTTATATTTTCCTCGGTTTTTAAATACCCAAAACTTACCCAACTTTCACTTCCAGGAACAAATTCGCCATTTAAACGAACATCTAAACCATAGGCATAAGCAGTAGTTACATTATCTGCTCTATACCTTATTCTTACATTATCAATGGTATAAGAATTTACATCCGATAAATCTTTATAATAAACTTCTGTAGTCAACTTAAAAGGTCTGTTCCAAAGGGTAAAACTATAATCCATTCCTGTAACTAAATGAATCGATTTTTGTGCTTTAACATCAATATTTACATCACCATTAAAATCTCTTAACTCTCTGTATGATGGAGGTTGAGCATACAATCCACCAGAAATACGAAATAGCATGTCTTTTTCCCAGTCTGGTTTTATAGCAAATTGAGCTCTTGGGCTTATGATAACTTGATTTTTAGAACTAACTCCATTTCCTGTAACATCCCAAGATTGTGCTCTAACTCCAACATTATAAAATATTTCATGGTCGTTCCAAAATGTACGTTGATTGAATTGTAAAAAACCAGAAACTCTATTTATTGTAACTTGATTATCTTTTCTAATATTTTGAAACGGTGTAATTTCTCCTTCAAAAGGTTCATAAGGCTGATTGTTTGAGGAATAAAAAGGAGGGCGAATAGAAAACCCTAAAGAATCTATGATTTCCCATTCTCTAATTCTATCTTTAATATCTTCCTTTTGATATTTTACACCAAAACTCCATTCTTTATTTCCTTTAGATATTTTACCTCTAAGTTGCACATTGGTAATTAATGCATCTAAATCATTACGTGCATGATTTAATTGAGATCCAATTCCTTGTGAAAATTGAACATCTCCAAAATCTTGAGAACCAATATTAGCATCAACTTCTCCTAAGTTGTACTGTGCTTCAATATCAAAATGTTCTTCTTCTTGTGTGTTGTATCTAGAGGCTGTTGCTGTTAAGGTAAAATCTTTATTCACTTTATAATCAGAAGATAATGCACCAAATAAAGTTAAATATTTATCTTGCTCTTGACCAGCATAAAATACGATTAATTCTAAAGGGTTTGCAACTGTTCCAAAACGAGTTCTTCTAGAAATAGGTTGATAGTTGTAGTTATTTAAAGAAAAATTACCTAAAAAATTAATCTCAAAATTTTCTGAAAACTTGTAAGATAAATACGTTTGTACATCTGTAAAACGAGGTCTAAAATTAGTTTCAATCTGTTTGCTATTTACAAAAAGACTATTATCTCTATACCTAACACCAGTTATGGTACTTAATTTATTATTCAAAAATTGACCTTCGAAAGTTATACTTGCACCTAATAAACTCGCATCAATTGTGGTAGCAGTTTCTTTAGGTTTTCTATAAGTGATATCTAGTACAGATGAAAGCTTATCTCCATATTTAGCTTGAAAACCTCCTGCAGAAAAATCGATGTTTTGCACCATATTTGTGTTGATGAAACTTAACCCTTCTTGTTGCCCAGATCTAATCAAAAAAGGTCTATAAACTTCAATTCCATTTACATAAACCAAGTTTTCATCAAAATTACCACCTCTAACATTGTATTGTGTACTAAGTTCGTTATTGTTATTTACACCAGGCAAAGTCATTAATACATTTTCTACACCAGCATTTGGACCAACAATATTTTTAGCTTTATTAATATCTATTTTTGTAATACCAGCAGCTTCTTTTCTTTTGTCCTTTACAATAATTTCTTTTAGATTTTCTGTATTTGTTAACAAAGTAGGAGAAAAGCGAATTATAGTTCTTCTAGTAGCTGTAATTTTCTTTAAGAGTGAAACATAAGAGACATGACTAAACACTATAACTATCTCTTTATCTAAAGGTATTCTTAATTGATAATTCCCATTAGCATCAGAAACAGTACCTGAGTTACCAAACTTAATAGAAACCTTTTCTATAGGCTCTTTTAAAGAGTTTTTTATAGTACCTTTTAGTATTGTTGTTTTTTGTGCTGATAAAAAAGTAGGAACAAAGAATAGAAATAAGAATATTTTTTTCACAAAAAATTAATTTATCTGTTTTTTAAAAAACGTTGTAGAAAGTGTATTCGTATTTCCAACATTGTCTGAAACTACAAGTTTAAAGATATGTTTGCTACCTACCAATTTTTTATCAGAAAAATTATAGGTTAAAATTTTCTTTTTATGATTGTACTGCATTAAAATCCATTCACCATCAATGGTTGCTCTCCAGTTTTTTATACCAGAACCAACATCATTTATTTTAACTTGCAGTGTTTCAAAACTACTAATCCACTGTTGATCTTTAAAATATAGTGGTTTAATTGTAGGTTTTTGATTATCTATCTTTAAAGTGTAATTACCTAAAGTTTTACTTGTGGTAAAAAAAGTACTGTCTCTTTTTCGAGTATATTGATATCTAGGATATTTAGGGTAAGCCAAACTTGCTATATAAAGTTTTTCGCGTTCTTCTTGAGAATACTTAGAAACATCAAACGTTAAAGTAAAATTCTTATCTAAAGGAACAGTTGCATCATGAATTTTAGCAATTCCATCTTTTACTTCAAAATCTAAATAAATATCCTCATAAAATGTATTTTTAGGAAAAGCTACAGTGATACCATCTAAAGTGAATTTATTAAATTTCTTGGCGTAAATAGGGTAAACTGTAGTGTCTTTTTGTTCTGTAAAAATAGCATTGCTCTCTTTGCCAGCAACTGGGATTTTTATTGTACTTGTATTACCTTCAAAATCTTTTGCAATAATTTCAATATTGTAATTAAAATTTGGTTGAATAGTTATATAGCCATTATCAACTAACTCTTTATAAGTAGATAATTTGTTTGCAGGTACTTTAAATGTTTTTTGATGTTTTCTTTTATAATTTTTAAAATGAGCATAATCTATATGAAGATTTATGTATTTACTTTCTGCAAAAGAAAAAGTAGTAACATCATGATAATACACGCGTTTTCCATTCACTAATAGAGTTAAACTATAAATACCATTTTTATTTGGAGCACCATTAAACCTATCAAAAACACTTACGCTAAAACCAATTTTACCACTTGCTGTAATTCTACTCGCTTTGTAATCGCCATTTTCA
>CAXBAC010000068.1:0-9475 GCA_963973485.1 uncultured Polaribacter sp.
TCTTGAACACCAAAAATAGCAAGTGTAAAAAACAAGGAACAAAGAACTTTTAACTTTGTGGTGTGTTGAGTTTTCATATAAATAGTTTGAGATTATTAAGATTACCAAGTCAATTTAGAGGGGCAATTAACTGTTAATATTTTTATAAATATAATTAAATAAAAACAAATCAATGGTAAAGAGTTATAGCCTAAAGTAGTTACATAAGTTTTAACAATTAAAACATATAGTAAAGCAATAATATTTATAAAAAAGACAGCAACTAAAGGTGTAATTTTATAGTGATGAAAAACGATAAAAAAAGAAAAGGTTTTGTTTTTAAAACCTATGAAGCAGAACACCAATCACCTTTTGAAAAACTTTTTGAGATTTTTAAAGAGTTGATTACGCATACTTCTGGTGATTTTGATGAAGCCATAGATTGGTTGCGTTCTTTAGATAAAGAATATAAGCTAACTGATGAAAATTATACCATTGATGATTTTATAGAAGACTTAAAGAAAAAAGGGTATATAAAAGAAGAAATAAAAGGAGATGGAACAGGAGGTACAACAATAACTTCTAAAACTGAGAGAGCAATTCGTCAGCAGGCATTAAACCATATTTTTGGAAAAATAAAAAGAAGTGGTGCAGGAAACCATAAAAGTAAATCACCAGGAATAGGAGATGAGCACACAGGAGATTTTAGAGAATATCAATTTGGTGATAATTTGGATAAAGTTTCCATGACAGAAAGTATTAGAAATGCTCAAATTAATAACGGAATTGGCGATTTTACGCTTTCTGAAAATGATTTGGTGGTTGAAGAAACCATGCATAAAAGTCAGATGAGTACTGTTTTAATGATTGATATCAGTCACTCTATGATTTTATATGGTGAGGATAGAATTACACCTGCCAAAAAAGTTGCGATGGCTTTAGCTGAATTAATTACCACTCGTTATCCTAAAGATACTTTAGATATTTTGGTTTTTGGTAACGATGCTTGGACCATTAAAATAAAAGATTTACCTTATTTACAAGTAGGTCCTTATCATACAAATACTGTTGCTGGTTTGCAACTGGCAATGGGTTTACTTCGAAGAAAGAAAAACACTAATAAACAGATATTTATGATTACTGATGGTAAACCAAGTTGTTTGCGTTTGCCTGATGGTCAATATTATAAAAATAGCAATGGTTTAGATAAATATATTGTAAACAAATGTTATGCAATGGCTCAGCAAGCCAGAAAATTACACATACCAATTACTACTTTTATGATTGCACAAGACCCATATTTAATGCAATTTGTGAAAGCATTTACGCAAGCAAATCAAGGAAAAGCATTTTACACTGGCTTAAAAGGTTTAGGAGAGATGATATTTGAAGATTATGAAACAAACAGAAAAAAAAGAATTAGAGGATAGATGAATTTAGAGAATATAAAAACATTAGGAGAATTAAGGAAAACAGGTTACGAATCAAAATCAATCAAAGATGAGCTGAGGGAAAATCTAATCAGTAAGATGATGAATAACGAAACTGTTTTTAAAGGAGTACATGGTTATGAAAACACAGTTATTCCAGAACTAGAAAGAGCAATTTTAAGTAAGCATAACATCAATTTATTAGGTTTAAGAGGTCAAGCAAAAACACGTTTGGCAAGGTTGATGGTCGATTTGTTAGACGAATATATACCTGTTGTAGAAGGTTCTGAAATTAATGATGATCCTTTAAACCCAATATCAAGATTTGCAATAGAATTAATTAAAGAAAAAGGTGATGAAACGCCTATTTTTTGGTTACACAGAAACGAGCGTTTTGCAGAAAAATTAGCCACTCCAGATGTTACTGTTGCAGATATTATTGGTGATGTAGACCCTATAAAAGCAGCCAATTTAAAGTTGAGTTATGCAGATGATAGAGTAATTCATTATGGAATGATACCAAGAGCCAACAGATGTATTTTTGTGATTAATGAATTGCCAGATTTACAAGCTAGAATTCAAGTTGCTTTGTTTAATATTTTACAAGAAGGAGACATTCAAATTCGCGGATTTAAATTGCGCTTGCCTTTAGACATGCAGTTTGTATTCACAGCAAATCCAGAAGATTATACGAATAGAGGTAGCATTGTAACACCATTAAAAGATAGAATTGGCTCACAGATTTTAACTCATTATCCAGAGGATATTGAGACTGCTAAAACCATAACTCAGCAAGAAGCAAAAAACGTACAAAAAGACTTTATACAAGTTCCAGAATTGGCAAAAGATTTGTTAGAACAAATTGTTTTTGAAGCTAGAGAAAGCGAATATATTGATGCTAAAAGTGGAGTAAGTGCACGTTTAAGTATTTCTGCTTTTGAAAATTTATTAAGTACAGCAGAAAGAAGAGCTATTTTATCTGGAGATTCAGAAACCATGATTCGTTTGAATGATTTTGATGGAATAATTCCTGCAATTACAGGAAAAGTAGAATTGGTTTACGAAGGTGAACAAGAAGGTGCACAAGTAGTTGCAGAAACATTAATAAGAAGAGCTATCAAAACCTTGTTTCCAACTTATTTTCCAGAAATTAAGAAGCTAGAAAAGCAAGATGCAGAAACTCCTTATGATGATATCATTTCTTGGTTCTTTAATGCTGATGAAGATTTTGAATTGTTAGATGATTACTCTGAAGAAGCGTATAAAAAAGAGTTAGATAAAATTAAACCTTTAGATGATTTTCTGCAGCAACATCAACCAAATATGAATAAAGCTGATGCTTATTTTGTAAAAGAGTTTGTGTTATGGGCGTTAGTAGAGTTTAAGAAATTAAGTAAATATCGTTTTGCAGAAGGCACGCAATTTAAAGATCCTTATGGAAGCTTTATTAATGGATTATAAAAAATAAAGCCTCAATTTTAAATTGAGGCTTTTTTTATCACTAGAAAAAGACATTTTAGCTAGAAAGAAAATCTCTCAACTAAAATGTCAAAGTCTAGGGAACTATCTAACATTAAAAGTTAATAACTAATAAATTAAGACTATTCTCTAGGGTTTTATCTAATTCTGTTTTTAGAATTTTATTTAAATATGGATATAAACTTTTACCAATTTGTACATCTAAATCATTATTTACAGAATAATTGACTATAAGTTTGTTTTTAAGAGCTTCATACTCTTTAAATACAGCTAAGTTTTTATCACCATACTCAAAAGCTTCATTCTGAATTGCACTTTTCATCAACTCTAACATCAATTTATCATATATAATTTTTTCAACAAACTTTTGTTTGGTGTCTGTTGCTAAATGAATGTTTTTATCAAAATTCTTATTATTAATATTTTCATTTAGTTGCACAACTACTTTTTTGTTTGCTTGTAAAGGGTTCAGTAACTCAAACCTTCTTTCTGTATTCATTTTTATATCTGTAGAAATAAAATTAATATCAGTAAACAAATTAAAAACCTTTGGTTTGGTTTCTTCATTTTTAATCAACTTTTCAGTTGATTGGTTATTTTTAAAAACAACTTTTTGAAGTGAAGATGAAACCTCAGTTTCACGCTGTCCAAAAACAGCTGTGGTAAGAATTAATAACGATATAATTAGTGTGTTTTTCATGTTTAATAGTTTTCTACATAAATATAATAGTAATACTTTTATTTAAGAAATAAAAACTACTATTTAACACTTCTTTTAACAGTACATTAACATATTTTTACTCCTTTCATATATTTCTAGTATTTTTCTGATAATTAAAGTTTTAAGTGTTGTTTTTAAAAAGTGGAAGGAACTTTAAGGAAGTGTTTTTTACTTAAATCTGTGGTTGAGAAAAACTAATTTATTTAAAGCTAAGTACTAAAGTAAAAGACAAATATTACTAATTTTTAGCATATTTACCTTTTGTATATCTACCAGAAGGAAAAGTGTTTAAAGTAAACGGAATTGAAACTAGGCCATTTTTTGTAGGCTTGTAAACAGCAAAATGCAAGTGAGGTTGGGTGCTATAACCCGTGTTTCCTGAATATCCAATTTGTTGACCAGCAATTACAGAATCTCCTTTTTTAATAATTGCTCCATCTTTTTTCAAATGAACATACTGAGCAAAAGTCCCATCTTTATGGGCAATTACAATATAATTACCATGGTCCATAAACTTTTTATGCTTTCCACCTCTGTTAGAATCTTCTTTTACAGCTATAACTAAACCATCTCTCATTGCGCAGACAGTTTGCCCAATATTCATTTTAAAATCGATAGCGAATCTAGAAAAGTTGCCTTTATGTGTAAACTTGGTATTATTTCCTTGTAAAATTTTATAACGTTTTCCTTTCAAAAAAGGTAAAGTATAATTGTGAAGCGTATCGTATTTCTTTAAATTAGAATTACCGTAAAATAGTTTAAAACGATAGTTTTTTTCAATTTGGGTGGTATCTATCTTAGACTGATGAAATTGTAGAACAGATATTGTATCTGGCTTATAAAAATCGATATATTTATTTTCTTTGGTTTTAAGATTCTCCAGTTTTAGAAATGAGTTCCCTAAAACTGGATTCTTAACTATTACAAAAATAGAGTCTTTCTGTATTGAGAAAGATATATATTTTGGTTTTTTGTATTCTTGACTCTGGCTGCATGAAATACAAAAGGCAAAGGCAAAAAACACTAAAAAACGCATTTATCTCATGATTTTATTTGGAAACACTACTACACTTTCATGGCCATCTTTACCTACAGCAGCCACTCCAAAAAGGAAATTGTCAATTACAATGCCTTCTAAAGTAAATTCTGTTCCTTCTACATATCTAGAATTATCCCAAGTAGGAGAGGTAGTATCTCTCCAGTAGATTTTATAGCCTTTTGCACCATCAACTTTAGACCATTTTAGTCTTGCAGATGCTTCTACAATACCACCAATTGCAACCTCTTTTGGAGCTGCAGGAGCCCAAGCCAGATTCGCTAAGTTAATAGCGTTTACAGCAGTAAGTTTTTTAGCATAAGGAAAATTAACATGTTCAAAAGTATCACCATATTTAATACCATTTTCCGTTCTAAGGTCTTGATGTTGTTGTGTATAGTTTTCATGTGCTTCCATTATTCTAATACCTGCAAAACCTAAATCATTAAAAGGTCTATGATGTCCTCCTCTTCCAAATCTATCTAATCTATAAATCATCATAGGATTCATTTCTGGCATATACGTTTTCGTGATTTTATGCACATATCTTGCCAATTGTCTAGAAATTCCATCAACTTCACCACCATAAAATCTACGCATTCTTCTCTGTCTTTCGCTTTCATTAGCTGGCACTGGTTCAGAAAAAATACGAAATGCTCTGTTGTCTGTAACACCATCTACACCAGTAATATTTCCAATCATGTCGTTATTTAAAATACCTATAATGTCCCAACCTTTGTCTTTAGCATATTTTGCTAAACCTGCTCCACCAAAAAGCCCTTGTTCTTCACCAGATAAACCTACATAAATAATGCTACTTTCAAATTTATATTTACTTAAAACTCTAGCTGCTTCAATTGTACCAGCCATACCAGAAGCATTATCATTTGCACCAGGAGCATCTTTAGTAAAGTTAGAACCATCACTATTTCTAGAGTCAATATCTCCACTCATAATAATATATCTGTTTGGGTACTTTGTACCTTTTTGTACAGCAACTACATTTACAATATAAGCATCATGAGGAACTCTATTACTCATTTTTGTAGTTACTAAATCTTTTTGATAAAAAACATTTAAACAATTATTACAGTTAGAAGAAATATTATCGAACTCAGATTTTATCCATCTTCTTGCTGCCCCAATTCCTCTTGTATCAGAAATGGTGTCAGAAAAGGTATTTCTTGTACCAAATTCAGTTAATGTTTTTACATCAGCTTTTATTCTGTCTTTAGATACAGCATCAATAATATCGTATATCTTTTGATCTGTTTGCGCTGTTAGAATTGTTGAGAATAATAATAAAAATAGTGTTAGTTTTTTCATTAGTTATATTTCTTAAGTTTTAAAATTATTTTTTAATCTCTTTAATTTAATATTAAAAAAATTCAATGCTTAAAGATACTGACTTTTTAAACATAAAAAAACCACTCCATTAAAATGAAGTGGTTTAACTATAAGTAATTTTCTAATTACTCTTTATCTAACTTTTTGGTGATATTAAAACCAATTAATAAAGATGCACCTGCACATAAAAAGATAGATGCCAAATAAAAGGTTTCTGTTTGTATGTAGTTGCTTGGTCTATCACTATAGCTTCCATTAAAGCCAAAGTTATAAGAAAGTAAGGCACCTAACAAAACACCAACTCCAATACCCATTGCTAATAAACCAAGGTTTAAAATAAGTACTTTCCAAAAAGGAGCAGCATTTTTTTCTCTCCCTTTCATAAAAATACTAGCATCTACACCTTTCTCAATTAAAGACATTCGTTCTTTATTTCTTGTAGAAAAGAATAAATAAGCGATTCCAAAAAAGGTTCCAAAAATTACGATTAATACTGCTACTGATTCCATTTTTTTTATTTAAAGTTTAAATTAAGTTTTTACAATTGTATTTGAAGCTTTGACGATTGCTTTTTAAAAAAGGTTACAGAAATAGTATTTTTTTTCATATTTAAAAAATACCATAAAATGTGTAACCTTATTTTATAACTTGGTGTCTAATTAAAAATGACTGATAAAAACGACCAACTAGCCATTCAAAAAGTCATCAATGGAAATACAAATGCATTTGTGTTTTTAGTTGATAAGTATAAGAATATGGTTTTTTCTTTGGCTTTTAAGATGATGAAGAGTAGAGAAGAAGCAGAAGAGGTGAGTCAAGATACATTTATTAAAGCTTTTAAAAACTTATCAAAATTTAAAGGTGATGCTAAATTTTCTACTTGGTTGTATAGAATTGCATACCACACCATTTTAGATACTTTAAAAAAGAATAAAAAACATGAAAATACATTTGAAATAAATGAAGTTACCTTTAATCAAATACAAAGTGTTGAACATATTTTAGAAGGAATTGCAAGAAAAGAACGTTCAAAAGTAATGGATGCATGTCTTTTAAAACTCGCTGAAGATGAACGAGCAATCCTTTGGATGTTTTATTATGATGAGTTATCTTTAAAAGAAATTCTAGAAGTAACAAGCTTATCTGAAGCTAATGTAAAAGTAAAGCTACACAGAGCCAGAAAAAAACTATTAACTATTGTAAAAGAAAATGTTGAACCAGAAATGATAGCCAATTATGGGAGAAAATAAACATATTAAAGAGTTAGATGCTTTTGCAAAAAAGTATGTAAAAGAAATAGATAAAGAAGGCCCTTCTTTAGGTTTTACAAGCAATTTAATGCAAAAAATAGTTGAAGAAAATCATCAATTTTCAAAAATTGATGCTAATAAGCCTCTAATTTCTAAATCTATTTGGATTTTATTAGCACTAGCTGTTGTTGCTGTTTTATTCATACCTTTTAAAAACAATGAAGAAAGTATGTTTAAATTCCCAGATTTGAATTTTTCTTTTTTAGAAAAAATTCAGTTTTCTGGTTTTTTAGAAACATTTACAGTTTCTAATACAGTTTTATATGCTGTTTTGTTTTTTGGTATAATGCTTTTTGCTCAAGTTTTATTCTTAAAAAAATACTTCAACAAAAACTTTGAATAATTTACATAAAGGTTACATTAACTATTTTTCCATTTTTCATTTCATAAATAGCCACAGCTTTAAAAGTTCGTCCATTTGCTGTTACCAATTCATGGTCTATTACTTTATCTTTAAAAACTATTCTCTTTAAAATTTTACAATGCAAATCTTCTGTTTGTTTAAAAAACGATGCATAATTTTCACGCATTTTGTCTAAACCTTCGTAGCTTAATGTATTTGGATAACGATACACTTTTACGTCTTTTGCAAAAGGTTTTAAAAAAGCATCAATATCTCTATTGTTATACCCTTGTAATTGTGCCTCAGCTAAATATTCAGGCGATACTTCTGCAACTAAAGCTAGTTTAGAACCATCAGTATTTACTGCTATTCTAGATATATTATTAATATTTTCATCAGTAAAATTGAAAAATAAGCTAGGACTTTTATCTTTTTTTGGATCGAATTTATAAATAGAACTTCCACTTGCAATCAACAAAATTCCATTTGGCAACCAAGTAACATCCTCAGTATTGCCTAATGAAGTAATGGTTTTAATCTCTTTTGTTTTTGGATTTACAGATTTCAACTCCCAATAATTTTCTTTCTCTTTACTGATAAAACTCATCAATTCAGAATTTGGAATTTTATGCACAGAACGTCCAACATTCTTAGCTAAAGTAATATTTGTTCTGGTGTTTAAATCAGAAATGATAAGATGCAAACTATCATTTACAATTACAGAAGCTACAATTGTCTTTTTATCAATCCAAGCAGGATATGCAACTTTTAAATTTGGCAATATTTCTGTATGTGAACCAGTTTTATAATCGTATTTATAAAAACGCTGTAAACCATCATTATCTAATCTTACTGCAGAAATATTTTTTGAATTCGGAATTCTTTGTGGAGAATATTCACCACCAGTTTTAGTAGCACTAATAAATTTTTGATATCCAAGATTAAGGTCAAACATTTTAATATCAGTAGTTGCTTTTCTTGAGGATGCAAAAATTACTGTGTTATTATCGTAAAAATAAGGTTGGCTATCATAACCTACATTGTTAGAAATGTTTTTACCATTTACTAAGTTATAATTTAGCCCATTTTGTACAATGTCAAAAACATGAATTTCTGTGTTTACTTGAGAATATACAGTAATACTAATGAAGCAGATTAAAAGTAAGAACTTTTTCATTTTTTGTTTTGTTTTCTCAAATATAAAGAAAAACAAAAAACTCATGCTATAAAGCATAGCAATTTCTAAATGTTAAAGTTATATAGTGCTATTGGTTTATATTTAAATATAAAACATGATTGGGTCTAGATTCGGTTTTAGAAAGCGGAAAATTAAAATCTGCTATTTTTTGAAAGTCCATTTTGTTGTAAAACTGAATGGCTCTTGTATTCTGTTCCCAAACATAGAGCCATATACCTGCTTGGTTGTTTTTTTTGCACAACTCAATATTAAACTGCATTAATTTTTTACCTAAACCCAAATTATAAAACTCTTTTAGTAAATATATCCGCTCTAATTTTGTTATATTTTCTTCAGAAATGTGTGCGTTTTTTTGATTAAAAATTACTTTAGAAAATCCAGCAATTGCATCTTTATAAAAAATTAAATAATATTGAAAATCTTTGTTAGAGAGCTCTTTTAAAAAATTTTCTTCATTAAAATTATTAGTAATATAGCTGTCTATAATTTCTTTTGGAGCTGCATGACCATGTGCTGGTAAAAAAGAAGGAATGCTTATATCTACTAACAATTTAACGTCTGTTATTTCAGCTTTTCTTATGGAATACATAATTAATTTAAAGAGTTACATTAAAAGTATAAGTTGCAATAAT
>CAXBAC010000069.1:0-9447 GCA_963973485.1 uncultured Polaribacter sp.
CTCCAAGAAAACGTTTCAAATATGGTCAACCAATCTTTTGGAAAACTAGATTTAAGAATCATTTTTTTATGATGAAAAGGATGTATAAACTCTAACAAACCAGCATGTAAAAAAAGGTTTTTGCAGTTAAAGTTTTCAGCAAACATAGTATCATGATTTTTATCTCCATATTTTGCATCACCAATTAAAGGATGACTAATTTTATTGCAATGCACTCGTAATTGATGCATTCTTCCTGTTTTTGGAAACATTTGCACCAAACTATATCTTGAACTTTCATATGGTTTTACAGGGATATCTAACGTTATTTTCTCTAATGTAGTAAGTTCTGTTAAAGCTTTTTTATGCACATTTGCATCTCGTCCTTTTACAGGCGAATCAATTGTTTTAGTATCTGGAGCAAAACCACGAACAATACCAAAATATATTTTCTGAATTTGAGTATTAGTAAATAACTCCTGAAATTTTGAAACGTACATTTTCTCTTTAGCCAGCAAAATAATTCCAGACGTTTTTCTATCCAATCTATGTATGGGATATGTTTTTATACCCAATTGATTTTCAACAAGCTGTAAAAGCGATGATTCATCTGCCATATTTCTAGAATGATAAGCATGATGCACCAAAACATTATTTGGTTTTGTTACACAGAGGATATACTCATCTTGATAAATAATTTCTAAGCTCATTGTAAAGTGTTATATTTAAGAATCAAATATAAATGCTAATCTAGAAATTTGGTACTAATTTTGATGTATTTTAAGAAATAATAAACATAATTATGAAACGATATTTTATTTATATTTTCTCTTTAAGCTTATTTATTGGATGTTATAGTTCAAAAAAAACTATAAATAATCAACAAATAAATACACTTAAAAAGGCTGTAGAAGAAACTGGGTATACTGTTATTTCTGATGAATTAAATCCAATAGGCCTAATAAATGCAAAGGGTGTTGAAAATTTATTACCTAGAGGAAGTAGTTTAGCTGGGATAAACCTGACAGATAACCCCAATTATTTTAAAGTACAAAAAGATAGTGTGCAGTTGTATTTACCTTATTATGGAGAACAACAAATGGGAGGAGCATATACATCAGAAAGTGGATTAACATTTAAGGGCATTCCAGATTTTGTAAGTAAATCTTTTGATTCAAAAAAAAATAAATATGAAATTAAATATAGATTAAATGCAGAAAACGAAAGCTTAACTGCGAACTTAACATTATATGCAAATAATAGTAGTATTCGAACTCCAATAATATATTATGGCAAATGGACTGTAGTAGAAGAGGAGTAAAAATTCTAACCTTATTAAAGTTAACTTCTAAATTAGTCCACTTTATTACGCGTTAAAAATAGTAAGAGGATAGAAGCCGTTCCAAAAAATAAAAACCCAACAAACAGTGGGTATGTGGTTTCAATAACATAAAGACCAATAAAAGAAGCAATTGGTACAGCCATTACTGTTGATAAAAATCCGTTAATAGCAGCTCCAACTCCTGCAATATGACCAATAGGTTGCATGGCCAATGAGCGAAGATTACCAAATAAAAACCCGATTGCAAAAAACTGAATCATAAAAGAAATCACCAATACAACAATAGGAGGATTGGCTTGTTGATAAAAAACAACCACATAAAATAAAGATACAGCTGTAAACAATACCAAGAAAAAACGTACCAACTTTTTCATCCCAAATTTTACAACCACAGTTCCATTAATAAACGTGGCAAAACCTACAGCCAAAGCAATAGCACCAAATAAATACGGAAATTCATCTACTAGTTTATATTGTTCCTGAAATATTTGTTGAGAAGTTCCTAAAAACACCATAAAAGAACCAGTTATGAAACCACTTATTACAGTATAAATAATAGCGTCATTGTGTTTGAAAAATTCTAAGAAACCGTTTTTAAATATCGATAAACGAAAAGGTTTTTTGTAAACAGGCTTTAAAGTTTCTGGCTGTCTAAATCGATAACAAATAAATCCGGCGGTGGTATCGTAAATATCGATTCCCATCCAAAATTGTCTAACATTAACTTTCCTAAAGTAGGAGCAATTACAGGAATTATTATAAACAGCGAAACAATAAAAGACATTATTTTTGCCATATAATCACCTTCATAAGTATCTCTAACCATAGCTATACTTAAGGTTCTTGGAGCAGAAAGCCCAATACCTTGCAGTATTCTTCCAAAAACCATTATTTCTAAACTTTGTGCATAGACACATATAATACTAGCAAATGCGAAAATAAGAAAACCACCATAAACCACAGGTTTTCTACCCAAACTGTCTGAAAGTGGACCTGCAATAAGTTGTCCTGATCCCAAACCTAAAAAAATCATGGTAATTAGTAATTGCGTATCTGTAGCATTTGTACTATTTATATCTAAAGCGATATTATTTAATGCTGGCAATACAGCATCAATAGAAAGTGCCACCAAAGACATTAGGCTTGCCATTATAATGATAAACTCAAGCTGTGCAGTCGATTTTTTTTGCATTCGGCAAAAGTAATGCTTAATAAAGGAAAGATTTAAATTCTTAAAAGTTATTTTGTTTTTAAATTAAATGTTTCCTTAACAATTTAAGAGTGGTACTACAAAATATTTCTAGTTACTATATATTTTTGAGTGATTTTATACTTGTTATTATTTCTATTTAACATAATATAAATTATAGTACAAACGTATTGTATGAGTAACATGGCGAATACGTGTATTTAACATAATCGTAGATATAGTGACACGCTAGTGTTCTATATCGTCAACAATTATGTTACAGCCATTTTAGGACCTGCTGTTTATTTACATTCGTAAGCTATAATTCTCTATTATGTAAAATATCCCAGAAAGTCTTGAACAAACAATAAACATTGTTTATTAATTACAATTTCGTAGAATCTCGTATTTGGTATTATTCAAGAATATTTTTCAAATACGTTACTTATAAGAAACATTTAGAGCATTAAAATTTTTGTAGCTATAATTCGCCATTATGTAATATTGCCTCTTGCTAAAAACGCTTGACTGTTTTATTGGCATGTAATTATGCTACGCAGTAATTTATTAAACACAAATCTGTGTACCCAACTATAAATTACTAGTTTCTAAAGTATGTTTAATTAATCAGTTCCAACAAAATTGGCCCTTCCAAAAAATCTTCGATTCACAAAATTATTTAGATTAGAACCAAATCGATAATTAAAACCAAATCTGGTATCAATAATATATGCTGAAGGTAAAGTTACTCGTCCGCTCAATATATCTTGTTCAGTGAAATCACCAGATGCCAAGTAAATCTGATCTTTTACATAATTGCCTTCTGCCCTTACAAAAAACGATAAATTTCCAGTAACACGTACATTTGCTCTAATATTTAAACCTGTAGACCAAGAGCTAAAATCATCTAAATAATTTCGTAAACGATACCCCACTTCAAGGTTACCCCAACGTTTATTTAAACCCAGACTCGCTCTCAAACTATGGAGTACTCGAGTTTCATTAAGAGCTCCACTAATGGTTTCTTCAACATAGTTATTATTTCTTACCTCAACACCATAATTGACTCTTAAAAATCTGGTATTCTGTACAGATTCTGGAAAAATATTGTACTCTATTGCTGGCCTAAAACTGGTTTGAAATTTATAATTAAGTCGGGTGTTTTGACGCCCTGCTATATCATAACCATAAGACCATTGTGGAGAAAGTGACTTTACAAGCTGATGGTTAAACCCAAATTCTGATACATCAAAATTATTCACCACTTCATCAATAATCTGATTCCCATCATCATTCAAAACAGGATCACCATTGTCATCAACTCTGGGTACTTTTTGAATCGTTCTTCTCATCCTTTCATCTATTCTCCCAGAAAAAGATATTTTCCATTCATCCGTAATACGATTAATATTAATGTTTCCTCCAATATTGATATTACTACTCAATTCCTCTAAAGCAATATTAGCATTACTTCCCACATTAAAAACCCAGTAATTCCATTTATCAACTGCTACCTCTGTAGAATCTTCTAGAATGGCAACGTTTGTCTTCATATTGATTTCAATCTCCTCTCCTGCTTTGGTTTTTGCAACATATGGTGCCAAACCTAATTTAATAAAACGTGTTAATTTTTTTCGTATTTCAAAGTCAGTGTCTGTTTGTTTATTATCTACATAAAGCGTATCTGTTCTTCCAGCATGAAGGTTTTGTTGCCCTATAAAAATCAATTGATATTGCCTTCCTCCACCACCAGCTCTGTTTCTGTTAATCAGCAGAAAAACATCAGCTTTTTTATTATCTCTGTAGAAATCTACTGCTGTAATTTCAGATCTTATATAATCCATATCACAAGCTCTGTCTCCTCCACAGCCATCAATAAAAACACCAAGTTTATTAGGAAGGTTGTAATTATCTATTAATGTTTGACTGGTTGTAGAATGTTGAACAAAAAGAAATGTCAGAATCACTAAAAGTGGTGTTATTCTCATTTTTTAAAATACGTTAAACCGTTATTATTTAAAATAAATGCGAAATTTACAGGAATCATAGATAATAAAACAAGTGAAGATGTTATAATTTTCACAAAAATTTGGAAATAAGTATATCGAAAATCATAGCACACTTTAAATCAATAAAATATCAAGTTTTATAGTTATTTAGCGCTTCTTATTTTTTTGCCTTTTCCATAAAAAATAAAAAATTACTACTAAAATGGGTAGTATAATAAACATAATAACCTCAAACGGGTCTGACAAATCAACTGGTTGATTATCGTCTGGATTTGGAGTTCCTATAGGCAATTGAACGCTAAGTTTTTGATAAAGATTATGCATAGTTTACTGGTTTTAAATTATTAAAATACTCTAAGTTACATAATTTTTTGATGAAAAAAGAAAATCGCTATTCATGCATTCAATTTTAAGAAGGCAATTGTAAAAAATACAACTTACCAATTTTTAGTTTATAATGCTTCCAATTATATTTTGCGAACTTTAAAAATCATCTTAAAAAATTATAAAAAAAAACAAAATAATGCCTTATGCTTTTGGTTTGGTTTGAGTGTGCTGTGGGTCTTGTTCGTAAAACTATCTATTTTAAAAAAATAAGCCCTTAGCTCACCCGAAGGAAACCTGAACAAGACCCGAACAAAACCCCTATAAAATTGGTTTTGTGGATCAATAAGGATCAATTAGTGTTAAAGGATGTCAGGAAGTGTCAAAAGATGTCAGGAGATGTCACTTATTATATTTTATAATATGAAATTATGTCAATGATATTTTGTGAAATTAAGTATGATAGTATGTTAAAATATTGGTGTGAACTCATTCTATTAAGCTCTTTTTTTTTGTAATAAGTTAGCAAAGAAATCAATAGAGTTTATTTTATAACTTATATAGATTAGATATTATAAACTATCCTAGTTCTTTAGTTACAGAACTAATAAAACTTAGTATATTTGTATTAATTATGAAAATAAAATTAACAGATAAACAAGAAGAATTAATTGAAGTTTTTGGAGTAATTCAAGAAGAAATGGGTCTTTCTCCTGCATCTGCTCGTGTAAATGCTTTATTAACTGTAGCAGATGATATTGAGTTGACTTTTGATGAAATTAGAGAGTGTTTGCAGTTAAGTAAAAGTGCAACAAGTAATGCAATAAATAACCTATTAATGCTTAAAAGAATTGGTTATAAAACAAAACCTGGCGATCGTAAAAGATATTTTTTTTCTAAACTAGGTGAATGGAAACATAGTTTTATTGATAGTATTGAAGGGTTAACAGCTTATAATGATGTTATAAAATCGATTTTAAAAAATAGAACAAAAAACACTAAGGAGTTTAATGAGCAATTAAAAGATTTCACAAATTTCTTAACCTATTATCAAAAAGAAAGTATAAAAATAATTAAGAACTGGAAAAGTTATTTTACCTTTTTTTTAGATTATTAGTTCTTTTATTTCTGAACTATAAAATAGTTTAAAATTAATTTATTTCACTATTCATCTATTTTTTACACTAATCATCCTTTTTAAAAATTTAATAAAAAGTTGCTTATGTCTTCTATAAAAATATTAATTAATAAATAATATACAAAGTAAAAAAACACAAATGAGTGAGTTTTGGTCAGCAAATAAAACAGCAATAATTTATGCAATTATTGTAATTGTAATAATTTTATTATTACGTTTAATAACCCAATTACTTCATAGATGGGTAACAAAAAGATTATTAAATAAAAATTTAAAAGCAGATTTATCAACCATAAACCTTACCCAAAAAATACTAAATGCACTTTGGGTTGTTTTAGGTTTTATGGCGTTAACTTTTGTTTTTATAAGTAAAGATCAATACAGTGTTGCAAGAGCAAATTTTAACTTAGTGCTCTATTTAGGAGTTGTTGCTGTAATAACTTTAGTGGCAGCATCACTGGTAAAAGCTTGGTTTAAAAAAAATATAGAACAAAAAATTTCTGAAAACGAAGATATTACCAGTTATAAATTTTTACGTTATGTGGTCATATTTGGGGTTTATTTTATTGGGATAACTTTTATGCTTTTAGCATTTGAGTCTATGCGTTCTTTTGTTGTTACTGCATTAGGAGGTGCAGGTGTTTTAGCTGTAGTTGCTGGTGTAGCATCACAAGAAGCACTATCTAACCTAGTTGGTGGTATATTTATTATAGTGTTTAAACCTTTTAAATTGGGAGATATTATTAAGGTAGATGAAACAATGGCTGGCACTGTAACAGATATTACACTAAGGCACACAATTATTAGAAATTATGAAAATAAAATGATTGTTATTCCTAACGCTATAATTAATAAAGAAAAACTAATTAATTATGATTTAGAAGAACGCATGTGTTGCCAATGGATTGAAATAGGTATTTCTTATGATAGCAATATTGATTTAGCAAAACATATTATTAGAGAAGAATGTGAAAACCACCCAAACCTAATAGATAACAGATCTGAAGTAGATAAATATAATAACGTAAAAAAAGTTATTGTACGTGTTATAAGTTTAGATGATTCTTCTATAACTCTTAGAGCCTGGGCTTGGGCAAGTAACTTTACAGACGCTTTTATTATGAAGTGCGATTTATATGAAAGCATAAAAAAACGATTTGACAAAGAAGGAATTTCAATTCCTTTTCCACACAGAACTATGGTATTTAAAGAACAACAAATAGAACAATTAAAAAAACAACATTAATTAGCAAATATTAAACTCAAAACCTCTAATTACTTTAAAAAAAGGAATGAATAAAACAATTATAATTACATTAATATTACTATTAAGTTTTAATTTATTAGAAGCTCAAAAACAACAATTAGATTCAGTAAAGAAAAAATCAATTGTAGGCATTAAAGAAAAATTTCCAAGAACTAGAATTTTAAATTTTGAGTATGGCCAAAGTTTTACTAGAAAATTTGACTCTGAGTTATTTGGAGAAACATTTCAAAATGGTGAAATTAAATCTCAAAAAAACTTTACGGGCTCTATAAACCTTCCTCTTTTTGTAACTAGAAAATGGTCGTTAACTGGTTCTTTAAATTACCAATTTAATGAGTTTGAATTTGCTAATATTGATGATGATGCAATTGCTCTTTTTGAACAAAATGATGTTGTAAACTTTCATAATTTTTCAACAGCAATAAGTTCTACATACTTTTCAACGTTATTTAAAAAACCCGTAATTTACAATGCTTCTTTAATTGTTGATGGTAATAATAATGGTTTTGAACGTATTAAAGGTTTAGTAGGTTTATCATTTATAATGAAGAGAACAAAACAAACTACTATAACTTTAGGGGCTATTGTATTTATAGATCCAACAACACAATTACCGTTTTTTCCAACCTTTACCTACAACCAAAAATTTAAAAACTCTAAATGGGAATTAGATTTTATACTACCACAACGTTTGTTATTTAGACGTTTTGTAGGAGAAAATAGTCGTTTATCAATAGGTAGTTCTTTTGGCGCTACTGGTTTTTACGTAAATGTTGATAATCCTAATTTTGCAGACGTATTTGAATATGGTCAGTTAGAAATAAAATCTGGAGCAATATATGAATATCGTTTTAATGATTATTTGATTGGAACATTGCAAGCTGGTTTACAAAGTTTTGTAAATAGTAGATTAACAGAAAAAGCCCAACCAACACAAGATTTTATTTATGAGAATACTCAAAAAGCTACTGGGTACTTTCAAATAGGATTTTCTATTGATCCTTTTACTAAAAAACCAAATTAGTATCTTTTAAAAAAACATATTCCCCCATATTTTTTTAAAATATCGTTTTATATTTATAAAACAGTTCCTATTTTAATTATGTTATTTGGTGATGCTCTACTCTTCTTTAATCTTATAGTTTTTAAAGTAATTAATTATTTTTTAAAATCCATTAATAAAAAGGTCTTTAGTTAAACTATATTATTTGCTGTTTTATAAAATTATTAAAGTTTCCTTAAAAAAAAGAATGAACATTCATTTTTTTATTATCTTTGCATCATAAAATATAAAACAAGTGGCTAAACTTCAAAAAAGTATAGATAAACGTAACGCGCTTATAAAAGCAACAATTCAATTGGTAAACAATAATGGGTTTCATGCAACACCCATGAGTAAGATTGCTAAAATGGCAAATGTATCTCCTGCAACAATTTATTTATACTTTGAAAATAAACAAGATTTAGTAAACCAAACCTACTTAGAAGTAAAATCTAAGTATACCGATTTTGTGTTTAAAACCTATAAATCAAATACTAGCATTAAAGAAGGTTTTGAATTAATTTGGAAACGCATTGCCGAATTTAATATTAATGAATGTGATTATTCTTTCTTTTTAAATCAATGCAACAATTCACCTATAGTAGATGAACCAAGCAGAAAAGAAGGTATTAAACATTTGCAACCCCTACTCGACCTTTGGAAACGTGGAAAAGAAAAAGGTGTTATTAAACCAGTTGAAGATTATGTATTGTATGCATATTCAATTTACCCATTTTCATTTCTAATAATGTCTCAAAAACAAAACGAAATTTTATTAACTAAAGAAAATATTGAAAAAGCTTTTATAGCTGCTTGGGATAGTATAAAAATTTAATAATGAAAAAAACAGCAATAATTCTTGGTGCTACAGGTTTAACAGGTTCTTTATTATTAGAAAAACTTATAAAAGATAAAAGATACAGTTCAATAAAACTTTTTTCTAGAAAAAAGCTAGATAACTTACCTCAAAAAGTAGAACAATATATTGGAGATCTTTTATCATTAGAGAGTTTTAAAGAAAATTTTGTAGCAAATGAAGTCTTCTGTTGTATTGGCACAACAGCAAAAAAAACACCAAATAAAAAAGTGTATAAAGAAATAGATTTTGGAATACCTACAACTGCTGCAAAACTAGCAAAAAAGAATAACATTTCTAC
>CAXBAC010000070.1:0-9442 GCA_963973485.1 uncultured Polaribacter sp.
GATTTTGCAAAACAAAAAGTCCATGCCAAATCTGAATAATCATTTAATGATTTCCAATAATCCCAATACCCTTCTTTCATTTCAATCATATCTTCTACTAAATGTTTTATAGCAACTGTACTGTTACTTTTTGAAATCTGTTCAAAAGCTTTCTGAAACAATACTTTAGTATCATTATTATTGGCTAAAAACATACCAGAAACCACATTTTTTGCTATAAAAGGAAGTTCTGTTGTATCTTTTTCTTCAATAAAAATTTGTGTTAAAGGTGTAGCTAATATTTTACGAACTTCATCTGGCAATTCTTTAGATTTTTTTATGGCTAATTCTTTATCAATATAATACATAGAAACTAGAGCCTTCCCTAAAACTGAATATGATTTACTTTCTAAGGCTTTCAAAAAAATAGGTTTTAATTCAGGGTCTGTTAATTTACCCAAAGTACTAATAGCTTCTGCTTGCACTAATGTTTTAGGATCGTTATTTGCCACTTCTTTTATTTTCTGAATAGCATCTCTTTTAGCAAACTTATTAATTAAATCTATTTGCTGCAAAGCTAGCATTCTTATTTGATAAGACTCATCGTTAAATGCGGCAACCATAGCTTCAAAAGCATCTTTATCATCTTGTTTTGTAGCTACTTGAAACAAAGCTTCTCTTCTATGTGCAAAGTTATCTGCGTTTTTAAGCTGATAAATATATTCGCTCAAAATTTTATTCTCATTAATATTACATATTAAAACATTATCTGCATTTACCTGAATTAAATTAGGTTGTTTTGTATACGGAAAAGTAAAAGAAGCATCATTTCCATCTACAAAAACAGTATGTCTTGTTTTATTTTTATCTTCAAAAATATCGATGGCAAAAGGGAATTTAAATGTTTCATATTGCAATTGTCTAATGTTTACAGTTACTGTTTTTCGCAAAGTATTGTAATCGTAAGAAATTTCGATATTAGGATGATTTGATCCATAATACCATTGGTTAAAAAACCAGTTTAAATCTTTACCTGTAATTTCTTCAAAAATTAATCTTAGTTGATGAACTTCTGCTGTTTGATATTTAAAAGTATTTAGATAGGTATTTAAACCTTTAAAAAAAGCTTCATCACCTAAATAGTTTCTAAGCATATGCAAAATAGCTCCTCCCTTATTATAGCTAACCAAATCGAATAATTCTTCTTGATCATCGTAATTAAAACGCACCAATTCTTTGCTTTGATTTTGACCGTTTTTATAAGCCTCTACTTGCTCAAAATAATGCATTTCTGCAGCCGTTTTTCCATATTTATGAGCCCTCCATAAATACTCTCCATAATTTGCAAAAGATTCGTTTAAAGTTAAGTTAGACCAACTTTCTGATGTTACTAAATTTCCAAACCAATGATGAAAAATTTCGTGAGCAATAGTATTTTCTTGGACATTATTATCTATTAATTGCCCAGGTTTTTGATATGCTTGTTCTCCATGAACAACAGCTGTTGTATTTTCCATAGCACCAGAAACATAATCACGAACCACAATTTGGCTGTATTTATTCCAAGGGAATGCAACTCCTAATTTATCTTCGAAAAAACCAATCATTTCTGGAGTTAATCCAAAAATGTTTTTAGCAAAAGGAGCATACTCTTTTTCTACGTAATAATTTACAGCAATATTTTTATAATTATCTCTTATAATTTCAAATTCACCCACGCCTATAAATGCTAAATAAGGCGCATGCTTTTTATCTAATTTCCAATAATCTGTTCTATTATTCCCTGTTTTTGTTTGGCTAACAAGCTCACCATTTGATAAAGTTTGGTATTTATCTGGAACCGTAATGTAAATTTCTTGTGTGGTTTTTTGATTTGGAGCATCTATAGTAGGAAACCAAGCTGAATTTGCTTGTGTTTCACCTTGAGTCCAAATTTGTGCAGGCTTGTTTTTTTCTTTTCCATCAGTATTTATAAAATATAAACCTTTAGCATCTGTAATGGCTTGACTACCTTTATCTTTTACTTTTTCTGGTCTTGCAGTATATTTAATATAAATGGTAAACTCTTCGTCTTTTGTGTAAGTTTTTGGTAAATTGATAGTTAAGTCGAAATCGTTATAAGTGAATTCTAGATTTTTATTATTAAGAGATACTTTATCTATTAGCATAGATTTAGCATCTAATGTAATAGTATTTGTGTTATAAAAATGTGGTTTAGCTGTTACCCAAGCTTCGCCATTCATAGTCTTTTCAGAAAAATTAAAATCTACTTTTAATTTTGTATGCACCAAATCGTGAACTTTTTCTCTTTCTGCTTTATATGTTGTGCTTTGTGCTAAAGTAGAAAAACAAATTAGAAAAAAGCTAAAAAATAGTATGTTACTAAACTTCATAAATTCGTGTTCTTAAAGCTTCAAAAATAGTAAATATCATTATAGAAGCTGTTAATTAGCAGTTAAATTCAAAAAGTATACCAAACAAAAAAACTGCAATTTATTTAAAAATTGCAGTTTGTTAAGTTTTAATATTAAATTGTATTAAATGCCGTTAAAAATAGATCCTAAATTTCCAAGACTATTTTCATCCATTTGAACACCATTTAGCATTTCTATTACTTTTGCAGGATTCATATTCTCGCCCAATAAACGAGCTACTCCTACCCCATTTTTATCTCCATAACCAAAAGCTACAACTTCATCAATTGCATCTGTATTTCCAGAGTAATAAATATTTACATTCATACCTTGCATTTTCATAGACATTAAACTTTTATAGTTTTTATTGTCTTTTAAAATGTTTTTTAATTTAGTTTTTTCTGCTTCGTAAGCATTTTCATTAGCTGTGGTTTTTGGTAAAAAAACAACATTTATTTTTTTAATACTTTGTATGGTTTCTTTTACATCATCAGAAACATTTGCTTTAGGTGAAAGTACAGAACTTACTGGAATATCTCCTGTATAGAATCCTTCCTTTCCACTGGTATCTACCAAGTAGCTTTGTAAAGATTGTTCGTTTTTACATGAATTCATCAATAAAAAACGAATAGTAAAGAACAAACTGTGGTTAATTTTTTCATTGTATTGATTTTTTAAAAAAAAGTTAGAGTTAAAAAACCCTAACTTTTAAAGGTTTTATTTATTGCTTTCTTTTACCATCTTATCTGTAAATTCAGACATTTTATTAATGTCTATGTTACCAGTTAAGGACATTACCATTGCTTCAGACAAGCCATTTGTTTTATTGTCTATACCTTTTATAAACATTAAAACTTCGCTAACATAGTCTTTATTTTTGGTAGCTTTTACGTAAATTTTAATACGAGAATTGTCTTCTTTAATTCGCATTAACTGCGTTAAACTTGCTTTTTTAATGGCAGAATTTACCATATTCTCCATTTTATTAGCAATATCTAAGTTTTTTGTAGAAAACATTTTGAATTCATTCAAATCGTTTATCATTTCAAACGCTTGCATAACTTCGTTGTCTTTAACATTTGCATCTTTTGGCTTAAACTTGTTTAACAGTTCAAATGCATCTTTGGTAACAACTACCATATCTACACCTTTTAAGTCTTCTAAACTATCAAAGATAGACTGTGCATTTGAAAACATTGGTGCTACTACAAATGCGATTAATATTACTATTTTTTTCATAATTTCTGTGTTTACTTGGTTTTACTAATTTTTACTTGGTTTATTTTAATGCTTTATTTACAGTATTTTCATGCTTATACAACTGTGCTACAGCCTGCTCTCCTTTTTGTAAGTTATTAGAGAGTAATAGTAAGCCTTTACTTACTTGGGCATAAATTTTTTCTGCTTTTTTTCTTTGTTGATATTCTTTATACTCTTGCTGGCCAATAAATACGCTAAATAATAACATTACTGATGCTGCTACAGACAACCATTTAAAGTTTCTCTTTTTAGATTTCTTAGGTTCTAACTTTATGGTTTTTGTGTAAGTATCTTCTTTTACAGTAGCAAAGTAAGTGAACATATATGCGTACTCTTGCAAATGTGGAGCCACATTACCTTCTGTAAAATATTTTTTTAAGGCTGCTTCTTCTTGCAAGGTAGTTTCTGCATTTTCGTACTTTTCTACTAATTTTTCTATGTTAGCTAACTCCATAGTTGTGTTTTTTAATTAATTCTTCTCTAATTGTTTTTCGTGCTCTAGATAATGCTACTCTTACTGCTGTTGGTTTCATATCTACCATTTTGCATATTTCATCAAAATCATACTGTTCAACATCTCTTAGCTGAATAATAATTTTTTGATTTTCGGGTAGGTTTTCTATCAATTGATGTACTTGGTTTACACTGTCTTGATATTCTAACTTCTTATCTAAAGACGTTTCTTTCTCTTTATAATTACTATGAACCAATGTTAAATTACTTGCTTGTTTACTTTTTAAACGATCATAACAATAATTTTTTGTCATGGTCATTGCAAAAGCTTCTACATTTTTATAATCAGCTATTTTGCTTTTATTTTTCCATAATTTAAAAATAAGTTCTTGAGTTGCATCTTCTGCTTCTTCTCTAGAAACTAGCAAACGTTTTGCTAGCCTAAAAACTTTGTCTTTAAATGGTAAAACAACTTCTAAAAAGTCTGATTGATTCATTGGTTACATTTGTTTTGCTGATATTTTTTCATCTCTTATACCAGGTTTACATAATTACGACGAACAACAATTTATTTTGTTACATCATATTACAAAAAAATACTAAAAAGGTTTAAATTGCGTTAAATTTATTCTAAACATAAGCCATTTCTGAATGCGAAATTTATTTAAAATTATTTGTTTCATCAGTACTTTAAGTATTATAACAAGTTGCTCAAAAGAATATGAAGTTCCTCAAAACTTAATAGTACACGATTTTGTATGGAAAGGTTTAAACGCTTATTATCTTCATCAAGATCAAATAGCAGACTTATCTGATAGACGTTTTAACTCTGATGAACAATTAAGCGCATACCTAAATTCTTTTCCAGATTACAACACCCTTTTTTCAAATTTACTTTTAGAAAGTGATGAAAAATCGATGTTAATTGAAGATTATAACACAATTACAAAACCAACCATAAGAACTGGTTTTACAAATGGTTTGGAGTTTGGAATTATTGCAGATCCATCAAGCTCAGAAAATGTTCTTGGTTTTGTAACACACATATTACCAAACTCTAATGCTGCCAATAAAACCATAGATAGAGGTGAATATTTTTATGCAGTTGATGGTGTGCAATTAACTAGAACAAATTATGAGGATTTGCTATTAAATGGCAACAATGACTTTACGTTATTTATGGCAAATTTTGATGGTGTAAATATTACACCAAATGCAAAAACTGTAAATTTAGAAAAGGAAGAATATATATATCCTGCAACTTTTTTAAGCAAAGTAATTCCTGTGAATTCCAATAACATTGGTTATTTAATGTACAATAATGATTTTTCTACAAATTATTTAAATGATATTAAAACCATAGGAGTAGATTTTACAAATCAAAATGTATCTCAACTCATTTTAGATTTAAGATATAATATTGGTGGTGGTAGTTTTGCAAAAAATATAGAAAAATTAGCAAGTATTATAACAGGTCAATTTCAAAATGAAGTTTTTATTAAAGAGCAGTGGAATACTAAAGCCCAAGAATGGTTTTTAGAAAATCAACCAGATTCATTAAATACACGATTTTCTACAAATATGAATCAAAGTGTATCTGATAATGGTATGCAAGTTACAGATCTATATATCATTTTAAATGGCAAGAATTTCTCTGGAAGTTCTGCTGTGGAATTACTTATAAATAGTTTAGATGCTTATATAAATGTACATGTTATAGGTAATCAAACTTCTGGTAATAACACTGGTGCTATTACTTTATATAATTCAGATGATTATGATTTTGAGCTTAAAGAAACTTCACATACAGTTGCTTTACAACCTATTGTGTTAAGTTTCTTAAATAAAAACGACCAATCTTATGAAAACGGATTAACGCCAGTTATCGATCTTTGTAATACAGAAGATGTTTTAAATTTAGGAGTCTTAGGTGAAACTTCAGATCCTATTTTAAATAGTATAATACAATATATAGAAACAGGAAATGCAAATACTGTAAACAGTTGTAATATTAATAATTACGAATATTTATTTAATAGTATTGATAATCAAAGAGCTGTAGATAGAGGCGTTTTTATTGAGCAAAATTTACCTAATACAAATTAATTTGATGAAAAACATAGTAAAATCGATTCTAATATTCACAATCATATTTTTAACTTCTTGCGAAAAATCAGAAATTGTAACGTTAAAAACAAACACAAATGATGATATCAATTATTTTATTTGGAAAGGCTTAAACGTTTTCTATTTATGGCAAGAAGAAGTACCAGATTTAGCTGATAATCGTTTTGCAAGTTTCGATGAATTGTATAGCTATTTTAGAGGATTTTCTTCTCCAGAAAATGTTTTCACAAGCCTACTCAATACTCCTGAAGATCGATTTTCTGTTATTGTTGATGATTATGTGGCTTTAGAAAATTCTTTTCAAGGATTAAATTTGAGTAATGGAATGGAGTTTGGTTTGGTAAGAACCGTTTCTAATTCGAGTTTACTTTTTGGTTATGTTCGTTACGTAATACCTAATTCTGATGCTAGTTCTAAAAATATTTCTCGAGGTCAAATATTTACTACTGTAGATGGTCAACAACTCACAGAAAATAATTTTAGAAATTTATTATTTGGTTCAAACACAAACTACACACTTGGTTTTGCTGATTATAATAATGGTGATCCTATTGCAAACGGAAATAGTGTTTCTTTAACAAAAAATGCACTTCAAGAAAATCCTATAGCCATTTCTAAGGTGATTACAAAAGGAAATGAAAAAATAGGTTATCTGTTATACAATCAATTTGCGAGAAATTATGATGGCGAATTAAATACTGTTTTTGCTAATTTTAAATCAGAAAATATTAATGATTTAATTATCGATTTAAGATATAACCCTGGAGGTTCTACACAAACTGCAGCCTATTTAGGAAGCATGATTACTGGCCAATTTAATGGTGAATTATATTCTAAAGAAATTTGGAATCAAAAAGTGCAAGACGCAAATCCACCAGAGCTTTTTTTAAATTACTTTACAGATAAAATTAAAAATACAGACTCAAATGGAAATGTAATTTTAGAACAAAACATTAATAGTTTAGGTTTAAACAGAGTGTATATTATAACATCTCCAACTACAGCATCAGCATCAGAATTAGTTATAAATTCTTTAAATGCATATATTGATGTTAATTTAGTGGGTACAAAAACCGTTGGTAAACAAGTGGGCTCAATTACACTTTACGACTCTGATAATTTAAGAAAAGGTGGAGCAAACTTCAATACCAATCATAATTATGCATTACAACCTTTAGTGCTTGAAATAACCAATAAAGACAATGTAAACTTTCCAGACGGAATTATTCCTGGCACAAATTTTACAGGGATAGAATTGGCAGAAGATTTTGGTAATTTAGGTATTTTAGGAGAGCATAATGAACCACTTTTACAAAGAACAATCGAGTATATAATTACTGGAGCGAAAACAGATTTTAATATAAAAAAATCGTTTTCACTTGATGAAATTTACGGTTCTAAATTAGCTACACCAGCAAGTAATAATATGCAATCAGAATTTAAAAATATCATACTTAAATAAAAGAATTAGATTTAGATTTTTTCAACATCATCTATTCCCTTTTCTATTTCTTGATCTGTCAACATATCTGGTCTAAATTCACTCATTAACTCCTCACGTTTAGATTTAGCATATTTATAACCAGATTTCCACCATTTTCGCATTAAAACTTCATCAAAAACCAAAGAATTAGTTGTTAAAACTGTAGGTGTATAATATAAATTTAACTTCACATTTTTATTACTCGCAGAAAGTTTTCCTATGGTAATATTATGTCTTTCTACATGAGTTAACATAAAATTAAACACGTCGAATAATAACGTAAATGGGTTTGTAGCATTTAATCTATTAAATTGGCTAACTTCTGTCTCTAAAATAATAGCATCTATCTCTGTTGCGCCTCTTAAAATTGCTTCTCTTATTGGCACTAAAGAGCCAAAACCACCATCTGCATACTGACAATAGTTTTTTTCTAACAAGCTCATAAAAGGCACGTAATTACACGATCCCCAAATCCAGTCTGCAAAATCTTCGTAAGTACAATCATTACTAGACTTATATTCAATTTGATTGGCTGTTAAATTAGATACTGTAACCACAACTTCTTTATTGCTTTTTTTTATTTCAGCAAACATTTCTTTTGTAATTTCCTTCTTAATTAAGCGTCTTAAATTTTTACTTTCTCCAAACGTTTTTCTGCCTTTTAAAAAATTAAACAACACATTAAAGTGTTTTATACTTACCACTTTTTCTCCTGAAACTTTTTTAATTTTAAAAGGATTATTACTAAAAATGGTAGATTGATTTACATTGGTATACAACTCTTTTAATTCGTCTAATTTACCTAGTGCTAAGTGAGAAACCATTAAGCTTCCAGTAGAAGTTCCTAAAAATAAATCGTAATTTCGATTTTCTTTTTTCATTAAATATTGTGCTACACCACCTGCAAAAGCACCTTTGCTTCCTCCTCCAGAAATTACCAAAGCTTTTTTCATCAACTAAAAATGATTTGTTTATTTTTATTCCTATAAAAATATCAAAAATGAAAAGAATAATACTACTTCTAATTATATTTATTTCTCTTTTTTCTTGCAAGCAAAAACACATTCCAAGAACAATAGAAAACCTAACTATACAAGAGTTTGATTTAAAAGGCACAAGCATTAGAGCAATTCATGCTATTAATAAAAACAGTGTATATTTTGCAGGTTCTAATGGAATGCAAGGTTATTTTTTTGATGAAAGCAAACCAAACTCAACAATACAAAAGATTGTTTATAAAGATTCTATAGTACCAAACTTTAGAAGTTTAGCATTTAATGGTACAAACTATTTTGTTTTATCAATAGAAAACCCAGCATTATTGTATAAAATTACTGATGAAAAGCCAACTATAGTTTATACAGAAAATCATGAAAAAGCATTTTATGATGCCATTCAATTTTTTGAAGATGGCAAACATGGAATTGCAGTTGGAGATCCAACAGAAAAGTGTGCTTCAATTATTTTAACTGATGATGGTGGAAATACTTGGAAAAAACTTTCATGTGAAAATTTACCAGTTTTTCCAGAAGGAGAAGCTTTTTTTGCTGCAAGCAATACCAATATAAAAACTATTGGCAGCACAGTATGGATTGCTTCTGGAGGCACAAAAGCTCGTATTCTAAAATCTAATGATTTTGGGCAAACTTGGCAAATTTTCAATACACCTATTATACAAGGAAATGGGCCTCAAGGAATTTATGCCATGGATTTCTATGACAAAAAC
>CAXBAC010000071.1:0-9440 GCA_963973485.1 uncultured Polaribacter sp.
ATTATGAAATATTTGATTGTTACCCTACAGTAGAAAAATTTAATGCAGATTGTAATATTTGGGTTCCTATTCCTAAACCTTTATATCCATCTAAAACTGCAAATTTTAGAATTTCAACTGAATTATCATTTATAGGATTGATACAAATTGTACCTACAATTTTATTATCTAAATATGCCAAAAAAATAGTAGCTCCGTTTTTTATAAATTCGTTTGGGTAGTTTAATAATGCATCATCTGCTTTTTCATACAATTCATATTTATTTAACCAATGTAAATTGATATTTTTAAATTGATGATGATACTTATTATTGTAATTTATAATTTCCAAACTTCTCATAAAAAAAAGGGAGTATAACTAAACTCTTACAGGTATATTCTTCTCTTTTAACGCTTGTTTTAACTCTAAAATAGGAATTTCACCAAAGTGAAAAACACTCGCAGCCAATGCTGCATCAGATTTGCCTTTTGTAAACGTATCTACAAAATGTTGCACAGAACCTGCACCACCAGAAGCAATTATAGGAATATTTACTAAAGTAGATAAATGAGCCAAAGCCTCATTTGCAAACCCAGCTTTTGTACCATCATGATTCATAGAGGTAAATAAAATTTCTCCTGCACCTCTTTTTTCAACTTCTTTAGCCCAATCAAATAATTTGATTTCGGTTGGAATAGTGCCTCCTGCCAAATGCACAAACCACTCACCTTCTATTTGTTTAGCATCTATGGCAACTACCACACACTGGCTTCCAAATTTATCTGCCAATTCATTAATCAATTCAGGCCTTTTTACTGCTGATGAGTTGATAGAAACCTTGTCTGCACCACATTTTAATAAAGCATCTACATGTGCAACAGAAGAAATTCCTCCACCAACTGTAAACGGAATATTGACTTGCTCAGCAACTTTTAGTACCATATCTAAAGTAGTTCCTCTATTTTCTAGAGTAGCAGCAATATCCAAAAAAACAAGTTCGTCTGCACCTAAATCTGCATATTGCTTTGCTAATACTACTGGGTCTCCAGCATCAATTAAGTTTACGAAATTTACACCTTTTACAGTTCGTCCGTTTTTAATATCTAAACAAGGTACTATTCTTTTTGTTAACATTATTATAGCTTTTGGCATTTAGCATTTAACTTTTAGCAAATTGCTAAAGGCTATTTATTTAATATAAATTGTTCCAATTGTTTTAAACTGATTTTATTTTCATAAATGGCTTTGCCAATAATCACACCTTCACAGCCATTTTCTGCTAGTTTTGGAATTTCGTCAAAAGTTGATATCCCTCCTGATGCAATCAACTTTAAACTCGAAACCTCTGTTAGTATTTTCGAGTAGGTATCAAAACTTGGTCCTTGTAGCATGCCATCTTTAGAAATATCTGTACAAATTACATACTGAATTCCTTTTTTCTGATAATCAGTAATAAACGGAATCAATTCTAAACTACTTTCTTCTTGCCAGCCATTGGTTGCAATTTTTCCTCCTGAATTTTCAGGATAAAAATCGGCACCCAAAATTATTTTTCCAGCACCAAATTTTTCAATCCAACTTTCAAAGATTATTGGATTTTTTACAGCAATACTACCACCTGTAATTTGATTTGCACCAGAATTAAAAGCAATTTCTAGATCTTTATCTGACTTTAAACCACCACCAAAATCTATTTTTAAATTGGTTTTTGTTGCAATTTGTTCTAGTACTTTATAATTGATAATTTCCCTTGCTTTTGCGCCATCTAAATCTACCACATGTAAATATTCAATACCAGAATCTTGAAATTCTTTGGCAACCTCAATTGGATTCTCATTATATATTTTTTTAGTATTGTAATCGCCCTTTGTTAAACGAACACATTTACCATCTATAATATCTATTGCTGGGATTATTCTCAAAACAGTCTTTAGTTTTTAGTCGTTAGTCTTTAGTTTTAAAAAATTCTCTAGTATTTTTGAACCTTCAGAACCGCTTTTTTCAGGGTGAAATTGTACCCCGTAAAAATTATCTTTTTGTAATGCAGATGCATATTCTATTTCATAATCTGTTGTAGCTATAGCTTCCTTGCAATTTTCTGCATAAAAACTGTGTACCAAATACATGAATTCCTTTTCTTTTATACCTTTAAATAAGTCAGATTTTAAATTGTAAATCACATTCCAACCCATTTGAGGTACTTTCACATTTTTAGAAAACTTTTTAATAGCTACATTAAAAATTCCCAATCCTTTTGTGTTTCCTTCTTCAGATGAATTACACATTAACTGCATTCCTAAACAAATACCTAAAACTGGTTGTGTTAAAGTAGGAATTACTTTATCTAAACCACTTTCATTTAACATTTGCATTGCTGAACTTGCTTCACCTACTCCAGGAAAAATCACTTTATCTGCAGCTTTAATTTCATCAATATTATTTGACAAAACAGCTTCTACACCTAAACGTTTAAAAGCAAATTGAATGCTTTTAATGTTTCCTGCACCATAATCTATAATTACTAATTTCATTTAATAGCTTTTTGCTATTGGCTTTTAGCTATTGGCGAACAGCTAAAGGCTAATGGCTTTTTATAACATTCCTTTTGTTGATGGTAAAAACATCTTATTGACATCTCTTTTCACTGCCATTTTCATTGCTTTTGCAAAAGCTTTAAAAATACCTTCTATTTTGTGGTGTTCATTTACACCTTCTGCTTTAATATTTAAATTGCATTTTGCACCATCTGTGAATGATTTAAATAAATGATAAAACATTTCTGTTGGCATATCACCAATCATTTCTCGTTTAAATTCAGCATCCCATTCTAACCAGTTTCTACCTCCAAAATCTACAGCAACTTGTGCTAAACAATCATCCATAGGTAAACAAAAACCATATCTTTCTATACCTAATTTATTACCTAGAGCTTTGTTGAACAACTCTCCAAAAGCAATCATAGTATCCTCTATTGTGTGATGTTCATCTACTTCTAAATCGCCATCAACTTTAATGGTCAAATCCATATTTCCATGTCTACCAATTTGATCTAACATATGATCGAAAAATTTTAAACCAGTATCAATATCGTTTTTACCAGAACCATCTAAATTTAGTTTGATATAAATTTTGGTTTCATTGGTATTTCTAGTGATTTCTGCAACTCGATCTTGCAATTTTAAAAATTCATAGATTTTTGCCCAATCTGTGCTTGTTAAAGCAATTGCATCTATAATTTCTTTTTTCGAACTTTCAATTTCATCTGCACCTAAATCTGGGTTCTCTGATAAATAAATACCTTTTGCTCCTAAATTCTTTGCTAGTTCCATATCTGTAATTCTATCACCCAAAACAAAAGAATTTTCTAAATCATATTCTTCAGAAAAATATTTTGTTAACAAACTAGTTCTTGGTTTTCGAGTCTCTGCATTTTCATGAGGAAACGTTTTATCAATACAAACTTCAGAAAATACAACTCCCTCTTTTTCAAAAGCTGAGATAATTTTATTCTGAGCAGGCCAAAATGTATCTTCAGGAAATGAAGTTGTACCTAAACCATCTTGATTGGTAACCATTACCAATTCAAAATCTAATTCACTGGCTATTTTAGCCATATATTGAAAAACCTTAGGGTAATATTCTAATTTTTCTAAACTATCTAATTGATAATCTACAGGTGGTTCTAGTACTAAAGTTCCATCTCTATCTATAAAAAGTACTTTTTTAGCCATTTTGTAATTCTTTTAAAGCTTCTAATAATCTTGTGTTTTCTTCCTCAGTTCCAACTGTAAAACGTAAACAATTTTCACATAAAGGTTGGGTAGTTCTGTTTCTAACTACAATGCCCAAATTTATTAATTGATTGTATCTTTTTGTAGCATCATCTACCTTTACCAAAACAAAGTTACAATCTGAAGGATAAATTTTATCAATATAATTTATATACTCTAAAGACTGTATTAATTTTTCTCTTTCAATTTTAATTGCTTTAATTTCTGTAGCTACTTCATCCTTATTATTTAAACGTTCAAAAGCTCTTTGTTGCGTAAGTTCATTAACGTTATAAGGTGGTTTTATTGAATTTAAAATAGTAATAATTTCTTTGGATGCATAACAAACTCCCAAGCGAATACCTGCTAAACCATAAGCTTTAGAAAGTGTTTGGGTAATTATTAAATTTGGAAATTCTTCTAAACGATTTAACCAGCTTTGTTGATCAGAAAAATCAATATATGCCTCATCTATAACCACTAAACCTTGAAATTTGTTCAGTAATTCTTCAACACTTTCTGTTGTAAAGCTATTTCCTGAAGGATTGTTAGGTGAACATAAAAATAAAATCTTACTATTTTCATTAGCAGCTTCTAAAATCTGTAGAATCTGAGGCTGAAAATCTGATGACAATAACACTTCTGTATTAGAAATTGCATTGATATTTGCCAAAACAGAATACATACCATAAGTTGGTGGTAATGTGATGATATTATCTTTATTGGGCTCACAAAAGGCTCTGAAAATTAGGTCTAAAACTTCATCACTTCCATTACCTAACAGAATATTTTCTTTACCAACATTTTTAATAGTTGACAAAACTTCTTTTACATCATTTTGCTGAGGATCAGGATAACGATTTACACCATTATCGAAAGGATTTTCATTAGCATCTAAGAAAATCATACTTTCTGATGTAGCATCTTTATATTCATCTCTAGCTGATGAATAAGGTTTGATGTTTTTAATATTATCTCTAACTAAATCTAAAACATTCATTATTGCAAATCTTTTAAACGAAGTGTAACTGCATTTTTGTGTGCATCTAAACCTTCTGCTGCAGCCATAATTTCTATGGCTTTTCCAATATTCTGAATACCTGATGCAGATATTTCTTGAAACGTAATACTTTTCATAAAACTATCTAAATTTACCCCGGAATAGTTTTTTGCATATCCGTTTGTTGGTAATGTATGGTTGGTTCCTGAAGCATAATCTCCTGCACTTTCTGGAGTATGATTACCAATAAAAACAGAACCAGCATTTGCTATATTTTCTATGTAATAATTATTGTCTTTAGTACAAACTATAAAGTGTTCTGGACCATAATCATTTATTAATTCTAAAGCAATTTCATCATTATCAACTAAAATAGATTTTGAATTTGCAATAGCTTTTTTAGCAATATCCTTTCTAGACAATTGCTCAATTTGGGGATTTAGTTCAATTTCAACATCATCAATTAATTGTTGAGATGTGGACACCAAAATAACTTGAGAATCTACTCCATGCTCTGCCTGACTTAATAAATCTGATGCTACATAACTCGCTTTTGCTGAATCATCTGCAACCACCAACAATTCACTAGGACCTGCAGGCATATCTATAGCCACACCATATTTTGTAGCCAATTGTTTTGCAACAGTTACGTATTGATTTCCTGGACCAAAAATTTTATAAACTTGTGGGATATTTGCAGTTCCAAAAGTTAATCCTGCAATGGCTTGAATTCCTCCAACTTTAATTATTTTAGTAACACCACATAAATTTGCGGTATACAAAATAGCTGGATGAATTTTCCCTTCAGTATTTGGAGGAGAACATAACACAATTTCTTTACAACCTGCAATTTGAGCAGGAATTGCCAACATTAAAACCGTTGAAAAAAGTGGAGCTGTTCCTCCAGGGATATACAAACCTACCTTTTGAATAGGCCTTTTTTCTTGCCAACATTTTACTCCATTTGCAGTCTCAACTTCAACTTTAGCTGTTTTTTGTGCTAAATGAAATGTTGTAATATTTTTATGAGCTAAAATAATTGCTTCCTTTAATTCATGAGATACGTTTTGTGAAGCATTTTTAATTTCATCACTAGAAACTAAATTGGATGATAACTCAATTTTATCAAACAAATTAGTGTATTTGTTTACTGCTTTATCACCTGTTTCTTGAACTTCTTTAAAAATTTTTGAAACAGTATCCTCAATATCATCAACAGTTTTAGTTGGTCTTTCTAAAATTTTAGACCAAGTCTCTTTTTTCGGATTTAAAATTGTTTTCATGATTAACTTGTTAATCACCCTGAACTAGATTCAGGGTCTTTTTATCTTTCTTTATTTAATTTTAAAAGCTGAAACTAGTTCAGCTTACTTTAATTTTCAAAGAAAATTAAAGTACCATTTTTTCTATTGGGCAAACCAAAATACCTTCTGCACCATTCGCTTTCAACTCATCTATCATCTCCCAAAAATCATTTTTGCTAATTACAGTGTGAACTGAACTCCAGCCTTCTTCTGCTAATGGTAAAACTGTTGGGCTTCTCATACCTGGTAAAACATCTAAAATTTTATCTAATTTATTGTTAGGTGCGTTTAGTAGTACGTATTTAGAATCTCTTGCCTTTAAAACAGACTGAATTCTAAACTGTATTTTTTCTAATATTTGCTTTCTTTCTTCATCAATTTGTGGAGAAACTGCTAAAACAGCTTCAGATTTTAAAAGCACTTCAATTTCTTTTAAGCCGTTTTTAAATAGGGTACTTCCACTTGAAACAATATCACAAATACCATCTGCCAAACCAATGTTAGGTGCAATTTCTACAGAACCATTAATAATGTGTAACTGTGCATCTATATTTTGTTTAGCTAAAAACTGTTTTACAGTTTCTGGATATGAGGTTGCAATTCTTTTGCCAGCTAAATCTTTTAAAGAATTTGCTTCAGATTCTTTTGGCACTGCAATTGAAACTTTACATTTTGAAAAACCTAAACGTTCTACGAAAGACAAATCGCTTCCTTTTTCTATTAAAACATTCTCGCCAATTATGGCTGCATCTACTACTCCATCTCTTAAATATTGAGGAATATCTCCATTTCTTAAATAAAAAACTTCTACAGGAAAATCTCTAGCTGAAGCTTTTAACTGATCTTTTCCATTATCAATAGAAATACCTATGTCTTTTAAGATTCTCATAGAATCTTCATTTAATCTTCCTGACTTTTGTACTGCAATTCTTAAGTTACTCATTTGTTAATTTTAGTTTGGTTTGAGCAAATACTGGCTAAAAAATAAACCTGTTTGATTTGCTCAAACAGGTTTATAAATATCTTGATTTTATTCAATACATTTTTAAATCGCTTGAGAGCAATTGTAAAAATGATGATGATGTTTTTGAATAAATGTCATGTTCTTTAATTATGATACAAATATCTAAATATTATTTTAATTATTCCTAATGAACCGATTTAATTTTTTTGTTAAAAAACATTTAATTTAAAATTTTCTTTAGAATAGAAAAAACCTTTTTTTCTATAACATCTACAGAACCATCTGCGAAGAAAACATTTTTTATATCTCTTAATAAGGCTTCTTTTTCTTGATATGAATATTTATTTTCTGATAAATATTGCTGAATTTTATTTAAGTTTTCTTCATCTGAATCTACGATAACTTCTGTATGTATTCTATGAAACGTTTTTGCATCTACTCTAGAAAGTATATAGTTTTCTTCTTCTTTAGTTTCAAAGTGATTGCAATGTGCTGCATATAATAATACGTAGGCTTCAAATTCTTGTTTAGACCAATCTAAGTTTTTCATATTAAGATATTATTGGTAAATTTTTAGTAGAACCCCATTCTGTCCAAGAACCATCATATATTGCAGTTTTACTATAACTAGCAATTGATGCGCCTAAAGCTAAAATTGCAGCTGTAATTCCAGTTCCACAGGAAAAAACTAGTGGTTTTTCTTCTGGATTAGATTGAGTAAATATGGTTTCTAATGCTGCTTTAGACTTTAATTTACCTTCTAATATTAATTCTGAATATGGTAAACTGTTAGAACTAGGTATGTGACCTCCTTTAACGTCTGCTCTTGGTTCTGGCACTTCTGCAAAAAAACGTTCTTTAGATCTAGCGTCTAAAACTAAAAAATCATTTTTAGTAATGTTAGATAAAACAGACTTGGTAAATTGTATTTTTTCTGGTTGATAATTAGCTTTAAAATTACCATATACTTTACTTTTTCTATAAAAATCTAAAATTGGAAAATTTAATGAAATCCATTCAGGTAAACCTCCATTTAAAACGGCTACGTTTGTAAAGCCCATTAGTTGAAACAACCACCAAGCTCTTGGGCTTGAGTAGATTCCTAAATCATCATAAACTACTATACAACTATTTTTGTTTATCCCTAGTTTTTGAACTTCAAATTCAAATGCTTCAGGAGACAAAACTGTATTTGGATATTTTGAATTTTGATCAGAAAACTGATTTTTTAAATCAAAAAAAAGTGCATTTTTTATTACTTCTTTTTTAGCTAATGAACTTTTATTGCTTGTAACTTTTGGTATAGTTACATCTAGAATAACTAGTGTATCTTCTTCTAAATGGTCTTTTAACCATTGACAAGAAACTACAGGTTCATCAATTTTTAAAGACATCTTAGTTATTTTACTTTATCATAATTATCATCCCATTCTTTTGGTTTTGGATCGTGTAATTTATCTAAAGATTTCGCAACAATCATAGAAACAGTAGCGTCTCCTGTAACATTTACAGTAGTTCTACACATATCTAAAGGCCTGTCTACAGCAAAGATTAATGCTAAACCTATTGGTAATAATTCCGCTGGAAAATTAATAGATTCTAAAACAATTACTAACATAACCATACCTGCACTTGGCACTGCTGCAGAACCAATTGAAGCTAAAAGAGCTGTAAAAATAATAACCAATTGATTTGAAAAAGTAGCGCCTTCTGGCCAAATTACTTGCATGATAAATACGGCTGCAATTCCTTGATATAAACTTGTACCATCCATATTAATAGTAGCACCAACTGGCAATACAAAACCAGAAACTTCTTTATCAACTCCTATATGCTCTTCTACTCTCTCCATTGTTACAGGCAAAGTTGCTGCACTAGAACTTGTAGAGAAAGCTAATAATTGAGCTGGACTTATTTGCTGTAAAAACCACATAGGTGATTTTTTTGTGTACACACTTACTAACATTAAATAGAAAACAATCATCAATGCTAATCCACCAACCACACAAAGTGCGTAAACTAATAATTTTAATAGGATTTCAGTATCATCAAAAGCTATGATAACATTGGCTAATAAAGCAAAAACTGCATAAGGTGCAAATAGCATGATTAAATCTACCATTTTCATGACTACCTCGTTTAACGAATCGAAAAAATCCATTAACGGTTTTGCTTTCTTTTCTGGTATCAACAATAAAGAGATCCCTACAAATAAAGCAAAGAATATAATTTGTAACATACTAGCATCACCTAATGCATTAAAAATGTTACTTGGAAAAATATCTACTAAAGCTTGTAGAGGACCAGCATCATTTTGTGCAGAAGCTTTATTTAATTTATCTACAACATCTGTAGAAGTTTCGTATTTAGCTTTTATTTTTTCAATGGTATCAGGATCCATTCCTGAACCTGGTTGAACCAT
>CAXBAC010000072.1:0-9393 GCA_963973485.1 uncultured Polaribacter sp.
ATATTACCTTCTATTTCTGAGAAGTTTACAGATAATCTTGTTGGTATTCTTCCAAAAATTTGTCCTCTAGCAGTAATGTTATGAATGGTAGAAACCGATTTTTGTAAAACTTCATCTTGCCAATTTGTATTGGCACTACCTAACATTCCAACATCTTGAGGTCTTTGTTGAGAAATTAAATTTCTAAATGCATCTGCATCAAAAACATTTATTCTGTCTCTTATTTCACCAAAATTCATTTGGAAATCATAATCTAAAGAATACTCACTTCTACCTTTTTTAGTTGTAATAATAATAACACCATTAGAACCTCTGGCTCCGTAAATTGCAGTTGCAGAAGCATCTTTTAAAATCGAGAAAGATTCAATATCATTTGGGTTAATACTATTTAAGTCTATACCAGATAATGGTAAACCATCAATGACAATTAAAGGATCGTTAGAAGCGTTTAAAGAAGAACCACCACGAATTCTAATTTGAGAACCAGAACCTGGAGCTCCACTAGTAGTAATGTTAACCCCTGCAACTCTACCACTAATTAAGTTTTCTGGAGTTACAATATTACCTTTAGTCATTTCTTTTGCAGTAATTGCTTCTACAGAACCTGTAGCATCTTTAACTGTAGTAGTACCATAACCAACTACAATAATTTCATCTAGCTGCTCTAAAGCTTCACTTAAAGCAACAGTTAAGTTTAAGTTTGTACCAATTGTAACTTCTTTATTTTGATAGCCTAAGTATCTAAAAACAAGTATATCACCTGTATTTACTCTTTCTATTAAAAAGTTACCATTAAAATCTGTTTCTGTTCCTCTAGTAGTTCCTTTAACTACAACACTAACACCAGGTAAAACTTGTCCTGATGAGTTTTCTTTTACAACACCCTTAACTGTTTGTTGTGCAAACATGCTAAATGATGAGAATAAAAGAATTCCAATTAACAATAATTTAAATTTTTTCATGTATAATTTGTTAAATAATAACTGTAAATTTGATTTGCTTAACAATAAATTTACATTCCACCTAGTAAATATATGTATCTTACAAGTAAATATAATATGATAATAATCACGAAAACGGTTTCGTGTTAACAACTTTTATCTTTAAAATATCATTAAATTAGTAAAAATTAACAGATAAATTTGTTTTTTCGAAAAAAATGAAGCAAAAAATTACCATAAAAACAATAGCAAAGGAACTTGGTGTTTCTACATCAACTGTATCAAAGGCATTAAAAGATAGTCATGAAATTAGTACAGAAACTAAAGAAAAGATACAGGCTTATGCTAATCATTATAATTACAAGCCCAATCATTTAGCACTTCAACTAAGAAATCAAAAAACAAAAGTTATAGGGGTTATTTTACCAAAGATTGTACATCATTTTTTCTCTACAGTTATTAAGGGTATTGAAGATGGAGCAAATAAAAAAGGGTATAACATTATGGTTTGTTTCTCTAATGAATCCTATAAAAAAGAAGTTGAAACTCTAAAAGTTTTGTCTAATGGAAGTGTAGATGGTATAATTGTTTCTATAGCAAGTGAAACTCTAGAGAATAAAGACTTTAATCACTTTAAAGGATTGGTTTCTGAAGAGATTCCATTTGTTTTATTTGATAGAGTTGTAGATGATATTTCTTGTGATAAAGTAGTAGTAGATGATGTTGGAGCAGGTTATAAAGCAACAAAATACTTATTAGATAATAATAGGTCAAAAATAGCTTTAATAACTACTCCAAACCATGTTAATGTTGGTGCTTTAAGAAGGCAAGGTTATGAAAAAGCTTTAATAGAGTCGTACATTAAAACAGATCAAAATTTAATTATAGAAATCGACGAGAAGAAAGATATCAAAACACAAATAGAAAAAGTTTTTGAACAGGATATAGATGCAGTTTTTGCTGTGAACGAGATTTATGCTGCAAATACTATGAGAATTGCAAAAGAAAAAGGCTTTAGCATTCCAGATCAAATTTCAATTATAGGTTTTACAGATGGCTTAATATCAGAATATTCATCACCTTCAATAACAACTATTGCACAACATGGTTTTACAATGGGACAACAAGCAGTAGATTTATTAATAGATAGAATTGAGAATGAAAGTGTAGATTTTAAACCTAAAAAAATTGTTATTTCTAGCGATTTAAAAATTAGAGAATCAACGAAAACGTTTTCGCTTTAGTTTTTTTTGAGAATTTATGTTACGAAACCGTCGTCGTAAATTTTATAGCGCATTATTATCAACTTTGTAAAAAAAACATATATTTGTTGTCATATTAAGATTTATCAATAAATTTCATTCCACACTTTAATAATTGATAAGTCATAAATACTTATCGTAAATTCTAAATACGATAATGGAAAAGCGTAAATTAAGCTTTTGGCAAATCTGGAACATGAGTTTTGGATTTCTAGGAATACAATTTGGATTCGCCCTTCAAGGTGGATTTATGTCAAGAATTTTTCAAACATTAGGCGCAGGTAAAGAAGATATTCCTTTACTTTGGATTGCTGCACCACTTACTGGTTTACTTGTACAACCTATTATAGGATATATGAGTGATAGAACTTGGAGTAAAAAATGGGGAAGAAGAAGGCCTTACTTTTTAGTTGGAGCCGTTTTAAGTTCTATTTCTTTATTTTTTGTACCACATTCTCCTGCACTTTGGATTGCTGCTGGTTTTTTATGGATTTTAGATGCTTCTATTAACATATCTATGGAGCCTTTCAGAGCCTTAGTTGCAGATAAATTACCCCAGTCTCAACGTTCTTATGGGTTTGTTGTACAAACTTTAATTATTGGAATTGGAACTTGGGTAGCTAGTAATTTACCTTGGATGGTTTCTCAATTTGGAGTTAGTAATGAAGCTGCTTCAGGAGTTGTGCCAATGTCTGTGAAAGTTGCATTTGCAATTGGAGCATTCGTATTTTTAGTTAGTATTTTATATACTGTTTTTACCACAGAAGAATATCCACCAGAAGATATGGAGGAGTTTGAGCGTGAAAAGGCTAAGAAAAATAACTTTATACCAGATATTATAAACAATATAGGCAATATGCCAACTACAATGAAAAAATTAGGAGTTATCCAGTTTTTTTCGTGGTTTGCATTTTTTACTATGTGGAGTTTAGCAAATCCTGCATTAACAGAACATGTTTTTCAAACACCAGCTCCAATTGAAACAGCTTATAATATGGCAGATAAAGTGCAAGCAGAAGCATTTAAGCTATCGAATACTAAATTTCAAGAATCTTCTAATTTAGTGGGTTCTGCAATGGGTATTTATGGTTTGTCTTCGATGGCATTCGCTTTATTATTAACGCTTTATACCTCTAAAAGAAAGATTAATAGAAAATATGTTCACATGGTTTCTTTAATTTTAGGAGGTGTTGGGTTTTTATATATGAATTATGCAACTCCAGATACATTAATGTACAGTTTTATATTAATTGGTTTTGCTTGGGGTAGTATTTTATCCATGCCTTATGCAATGTTGTCTAGCTCTGTAAACCCAAACAAAATGGGAGTTTTTATGGGGATTTTCAATATGTTTATTGTAATTCCTCAAATAATTGCAGCTTTAGGAGGTATCAATTATGTATCAAATTTATTAGGTGAAGAAGCCATAAATGCAATGACAGTTGCAGGAATTAGTTTAGTAATTGCTGGTTTGAGTAATTTTTTAATTACAAATAAAAGTGCAATCAGCTATCAAGAAGAGAATTAAAAGATGAGAAAAGGATTTATTTTTGATTTAGATGGTGTTATTGTAGACACTGCAAAATATCATTATTTAGCTTGGAAAGAGCTAGCAAAAAGCTTAGATATCGATTTTACACTCGAACAAAATGAGCAATTAAAAGGAGTGAGTAGAGTAAGATCTCTAGAAAAAATATTAGAATGGGGTAACAAAAGCATCAATTATGTAGAGTTTGAAAGGTTGATGAAGAGTAAAAACGAAGAGTATTTAGGTTTCATAAATGAAATGAAAGACTCAGAAATTTTACCTGATGTACCCAAAATATTAAATTATTTACAAGAAAAAGAACAGGGTATTGCTTTAGGTTCTGCCAGTAAAAATGCAAGAATGATTTTGCAAAAAGTACATTTATTAGAAACCTTTAACTTTATAGTTGATGGTAATGATGTAGTAAAAGGTAAGCCAGATCCAGAAGTATTTTTAAAAGCAGCCAACTTATTACAAATAAAACCAAAAAATTGTATTGTTTTTGAAGATTCTGTAGCAGGAATTCAAGCAGCAAATACAGCAAATATGATTTCTATTGGTATAGGAGAGAAAGAAACATTACATGAAGCTGATTACATTTTTAATGATTTTACAGAAATCAGTACTAGTTTCATAGAAAATATTATAAAAAATTAAACGTATGAATCAAGAATATATCATACCAAACGAGTGGTCTATAATCGAAGAAGGCTTTAATGCGGATAAAGTAAAATCATCAGAAAGCTTATTCAGTATTGGAAATGGAGCCATGGGCCAACGTGCCAATTTCGAAGAAAAATATTCAGGTAAAACTTTTCAAGGAAGTTATATAGCAGGTGTTTATTACCCAGATAAAACAAGAGTTGGTTGGTGGAAAAACGGTTATCCAGAATATTTTGCTAAAGTATTAAATGCACCAAATTGGATAGGAATAAACGTTAAAATTAATGACGAAGAATTTGATTTACATACGTGTAAAAAAGTATCAAACTTTAGAAGAGAACTCAACATGCAAGAAGGTTGGTTGTCTAGAAGTTTTGAAGCTGTTTTGCAAAATGATGTCAAAATTAAAGTTTTTTCTAAACGTTTCTTAAGTTTAGAATTAGATGAGGTTGGTGTCATAAATTACAATATAACGCCTTTAAATGCAGATGTAAAAATAACGTATACACCTTATCTAGATGCAAGTATTACTAATGAAGATACCAATTGGGATGATAAATTCTGGGATATTTTAAACGTTACTCAAAATAATCAACAATCTTTTATAGAGGCAAAAACGATGAAAACTAATTTTCACACTTGTACCTTTATGCAATCTAGATTGTTTGTAGATAATAAAGAAATTCTTACAGATTGTAAAAACTTAAAATTAGAAAAAACTGCTTTTTGTAGTTACGAACAGAATATAAATGAAAATCAAACTTTTACTATACATAAATTTGGTGGTTATGTTGTTGATAGAAATCATGACAGAGAAAATTTAGTTACAGCAGCAAAAGATGTTTTAGACAAAGCTGTAAGTTTTGGTTTTGATGCTTTATTAGAAACACAAAGAAATTCTTGGGCACAAATTTGGAGTATGTCAGACATTACCATAGAAGGTGATGTAAAAGCACAACAAGGAATTCGTTTTAATATTTTTCAATTAAACCAAACGTATTTAGGTACAGATGCAAGTTTAAATATTGGTCCTAAGGGTTTTACAGGAGAAAAATATGGAGGAAGTACCTATTGGGATACTGAGGCATATTGTATTCCTTTTTATATGGCTACAAAAGATCAGTCTGTTGCCAGAACTTTATTAGAATACAGATATAATCACCTAGAAAAAGCTATTGAAAATGCTCAAAAACTTGGTTTTAAAAACGGAGCAGCATTATACCCAATGGTTACCATGAATGGCGAAGAATGTCATAATGAATGGGAAATTACTTTTGAAGAAATTCATAGAAATGGGGCTATTGCTTTTGCAATCTATAATTATCACAGATTTACAAACGATTATTCTTACATTCCAGAAAAAGGATTGGAAGTTTTAATTGGAATTGCACGTTTTTGGCAACAAAGAGCAACCTTTTCATCAAACAAAAATAAATTTATGATTTTGGGTGTAACAGGTCCAAATGAATATGAAAATAACATCAACAACAATTGGTACACAAATTACATTGCAAAATGGTGTATTGAGTATGCTTTAGAGAATATCGAGACTGTAAAAGTCGATCATATTTCTGATTATATCAGAATAAAAGAAAAAACAAACTTTACTGAAGAAGAATTGTCTACTTGGAAAAATGTAGCAGACAATATGTATTTTCCTTATTCAGAAAAGCACGATGTGTATTTGCAGCAAGATGGCTTTTTAGATAAAGAATTAATTACAGTTGCAGATTTAGATAAAAGTCAAAGACCAATTAATCAAAAATGGAGTTGGGATAGAATTTTACGTTCACCTTATATTAAGCAAGCAGATACACTGCAAGGCTTTTATATGTTTGAAGACCGTTTTTCTACCAAAGAATTAGAACGTCATTTCGATTTTTATGAACCATTTACAGTCCATGAGAGCTCACTTTCTCCATGTGTACACAGTATTCAAGCTGCTAAGCTAGATAGAATGGATCAAGCATATACATTTTACTTAAGAACATCTCGTTTAGATTTAGACGATTATAATCATGAAGTAGAAGAGGGCTTACACATTACCTCTATGGCTGGAACTTGGATGAGTATTGTAGAAGGTTTTGGAGGTATGAGAATTGTAAATAATACACTTTCGTTCTCACCAAAAATACCTAAAGAATGGCAATCTTATTCATTTAAAGTAAACTTTAGAAATCAAATTATTACTGTTAAAGTAGCTCAAAATGGAACTCATTTTGAGTTGAATGGAAAAGATAATTTGGATATTTTAGTTAATAATGAAAAATTATCAGTTTCTCCAAATAAGCTGGTAACCATTTAAAACAGCAATTATGAAATGCTTTAACACTATTTTGTTTTCATTAGTATTTGTCTTTATTTCTTCTTGTAATACAGAAGAAAATAACAAAAATAGTGTTGAAGTAGCTGTTTCTAATACATCACTTTCTATTGTAGAGCCTCCAAATTGGTGGGTAGGTTTTAAGGATGCGTCACTTCAGTTGTTAATTAAAGAAGATAAAATAGGTAATTACAAACCTTCTATTTCTTATCCTGGAATTACAATTGCAAAAGTGCATAAAGCAAAAAGTATAAATTATTTATTTATAGATTTAGCTATCAGTAAAACTACTAAAGCTGGTAAATTTGATATTACTTTTAAAAAAGAAAATTCAGAAACATTAACTCATACATACGAGTTAAAATCTAGAGTTAAAGATGCAGAAGCCTATAGTGGTTTTAATAGTTCTGATGCTATTTATTTAATCACTCCAGATCGTTTTTCAAATGCTGATGAAACTAATGATAAACTACCAGGTTTAAAAGATCAAACTTTAGACAGAACAGATGGTTACAAAAGGCATGGAGGAGATTTACAAGGGATTATAAATGGTGTAGATTACATAGCAGACTTAGGTTTTACAGCAGTTTGGCCAACTCCTGTTTTAACGAATGATATGCCAAGAGGTTCTTATCATGGCTATGCAATTACAGATTATTATCAGGTTGACCAGCGTTTTGGAACGATAGCTGATTATAAAAACTTAGCAGACAAACTTCGTGATAAAGGGATGAAATTAATCATGGATCAAGTTGCAAATCATTGTGGTTTGGATCATTGGTGGATGAAAGATTTACCTTTTGATGATTGGGTTAATCATCAGAAAAATTATGAAGCAAATATTGATACTTGGGGAAATGACAAAAACATTGGCTCTAATCATAGAAGAACTACAAACCAAGATTTATATGCTTCTGAAATTGATTCAAAAGGAAATAATCAAGGTTGGTTTGTATCAAGCATGCCAGATTTAAATCAACGTAATCCTTTTATGGCAAAGTATATTATTCAAAACTCTATTTGGTGGATAGAAACATTAGGTTTAGGTGGAATTCGTCAAGATACTTATCCATATCCTGATAAACAATTTATGAGCAATTGGGCTGGTGCTATTATGAATGAATATCCTAATTTTTCGATTGTAGGTGAAGAGTGGAGTTACAATCCTTTATTGGTTGGTTACTGGCAAACAGGTGCAAATAATAAAGATGGGTACGAATCGAATTTAAAATCTACAATGGATTTTCCAATGCAAAAAGCCATTATAGAGGGTATCAATGAAAACGAATCTTGGGACAAAGGTTTGGTAAAAATCTATGAAGGTTTAGCCAATGATTTCTATTATACAACTCCAAAAGATATTATGGCTTTTTTAGATAATCATGATAAAAGCCGATTATTTACAGAAGTAAATGAAGACGTTATTAAAGCAAAAATGGCTTTAAGTTACTTGTTTGTGTTGCCTAGAATTCCACAAATGTATTATGGCACAGAAATTTTAATGGATGATACTGCAAACCCTGGAGATCATGGTCTAATAAGAACCGACTTTCCTGGAGGTTGGAAAGATGACAAAGTAAATGCTTTTACTGGAAAAGGTTTAACTTCAGAACAGAAAGAAATGCAAAGTTTTGTAAGTAAAATATTGAATTATCGTAAAAATTCTAAAGCTATTCAGGAAGGTAAAACCATACATTTTGCACCATTTATGGGAACGTACTTTTTGTTTAGAATAAAAAACGACGAAACTGTAGTACATATCATCAACAAAAATGAAAAACCCATTTCTATCGATTTAAAACGTTATGAAGAGTTTGGTTTAAAAGGGAAAATTTTTAAAAATATAATTACTGGAGAAGATTTTACTTGGGATGATGTAATTGATTTTAAAGAAAAGGGAAGCATCATTTTAACTACAAAAAGAAATCAAGATTTATTTTAATAAACTTTAAAAATTAAAACAATGCATAGAGCTATACTTTTAATGCTTATTTTTTTATCAATTTCATGTAAATCGCAAAAACAAGAATTTCCAAATGTTAAAGCCAATGTTTTAGAAAATGCAGTTTTGGCTGCAGGAAAACTTATTCGAGTAGATTCTTTTCCATCAAAATATATTACACCAAGACCAGTAGATGTTTGGTTGCCAGAAAATTATTCTGCAGACAAAAAGTATGCAGTTTTGTATATGCATGATGGTCAGAATTTATTCGATGCAACTACTACATGGAACAAACAAGAATGGATGATAGATGAAGTAGCTACAAGATTAATGAAAGAAAATGTTGTAAGAAATTTTATTGTTGTAGGTATTCATAATATTCCAAAAATACGTTGGCAAGATTTATTTCCAGAAAAAACAATGGGTTTTGTTCCAAGTAAAGAAAGAGAAGCTTTGTATAATGAAGCAAAAAAGAATAATTTTAGTATAGATTTAAAAGGAGATGCATATTTACAGTTTTTAGTAAATGAGTTAAAACCATATATAGATAATACGTATTCAGTTTATGTAAATAAAGAGAATACGTTTGTTATGGGCTCTTCAATGGGTGGTTTAATGTCTATGTATGCTGTTGCAGAATATCCAACAGTTTTTCAAGGAGCAGCCTGTGTTTCCACACATTGGGTGGGTGCAACTCCTAGCGCAACAAATCCACTTCCTGAGGCAATTTTTAC
>CAXBAC010000073.1:0-9388 GCA_963973485.1 uncultured Polaribacter sp.
CAGAAACAAATTGGAATTCTTTTAAACGTTTTGCTTCTCCTTCTGGTGTTTGATGCTCTTCTCTAAAATGACCTCCTGCAGATTCTTCTCTTTCTAAAGCATCTTTTGCAAATAATTCTCCTAATTCTAAGAAATCTGCAACTCTACCTGCTTTTGCCAACTGCTCATTAAATTCTGTAGCTGTACCTGGTACATTTACATTTTGCCAGAAATCTTTACGCAAATCTGAAATTTCTTGAATTGCAGACTTTAAACCTTCTGCGTTTCTAGACATTCCACATTTATCCCACATAATTTTTCCTAATTTTTTGTGGTAGTAATCTACAGAGTTTGTTCCTTTATTGTTGATAAAGAAATCAATATTAGCTTTAACCGCTTTTTCTGCTTCGTCAAACTCAGGTGTATCTGTAGGTATTTTTCCTGTTCTAATATCATCAGCTAAATAATCTCCAATAGTATAAGGCAACACAAAATAACCATCTGCTAATCCTTGCATTAATGCTGATGCTCCTAATCTGTTTGCTCCATGATCTGAGAAGTTTGCTTCTCCAATTGCATAACAACCAGGTATTGTAGTCATCAAATTATAATCAACCCAAACACCACCCATTGTATAATGTACTGCTGGGTAAATCATCATTGGAGTTTCATACGGATTCTCATCTACAATTTTCTCATACATTTGGAATAAGTTACCGTATTTTGCTTTAACGATTTCTTTACCTAATTCCTTAATTTTTGCATCAGAAGGATTATTGATATTCTTAATTTTTGCTTGCTCAGTTCCATAACGTACAATTGCTGAAGCAAAATCTAAATACACAGCTTCACCTGTTGCATTTACTCCATAACCAGCATCACAACGTTCTTTTGCTGCTCTAGAAGCCACATCTCTTGGCACTAAATTTCCAAAAGCTGGGTAACGTCTTTCTAAATAGTAATCTCTTTCGTCTTCAGATAAATCTGTAGGTTTTTTCTTTCCTTCTCTAATAGCTAAAACATCTTCCATGTTTTTAGGCACCCAAATTCTACCATCGTTTCTTAACGACTCAGACATCAATGTTAATTTCGATTGATAATCTCCAGAACGTGGAATACAGGTTGGGTGAATTTGTGTATAACAAGGGTTTGCAAAATATGCTCCTTTTTTATGCACTTTCCAACTTGCAGTAACATTAGAACCCATTGCATTTGTAGATAAGAAATAAACGTTTCCATAACCACCAGATGCAATTACAACTGCGTGTGCTGAATGACGCTCAATTTCTCCTGTAACTAAGTTACGTGCAATAATTCCTCTTGCTTTACCATCAACCACAACAACGTCTAACATTTCGTGTCTGTTAAACATTTCTATTTTACCACGAGCAATTTGTCTGTTCATTGCTGAATAAGCTCCTAATAATAATTGCTGACCTGTTTGTCCTTTAGCGTAAAAAGTTCTAGAAACTAAAACCCCACCAAAAGAACGGTTGTCTAACAAACCACCATAATCACGTGCAAAAGGTACACCTTGTGCTACACATTGATCTATAATGTTTGCAGAAACCTCTGCTAATCTATATACGTTTGCTTCACGAGATCTATAATCTCCACCTTTTACAGTATCATAAAATAATCTGTAGGTAGAATCTCCATCTCCTTGATAATTTTTTGCTGCATTAATACCTCCTTGAGCTGCAATTGAATGCGCTCTTCTTGGAGAATCTTGGTATGCAAATGCTTTTACATTGTAGCCTAATTCTGCTAAAGTTGCAGAAGCAGAACCACCTGCTAAACCTGTACCTACAACAATTACATCTATATGACGTTTGTTGGCAGGATTTACCAAGTTAATGTGATTTTTATATTCTGTCCATTTATCTTTAATTGGACCTTTTGGTACTTTTGAATCTAAAGCCATAGTTTTCTAAGATTAATGGTTTAAGTAATGATAAATTGCAATAAAAATAAAACCTGCAGGTACTATAATTGCATATGCTTTTCCTAATGTTCCTAACTTTTTACGCAAAGAAGCAGCTCCAACAGATTGAAATGCTGATGTAAACCCATGTGCTAAGTGTAAACCTAAAAACACAAAAGCAATACAATATGCAGCAACTCTTAATGGATTTTCAAATTTATGCACCAATTCCTCATAATAACGAAAACCGTCTACACCTTCTATGGTTCCAGACCAATCTCCTTGAATAAATTTAGTGTTGATCTCTGGAAACCAAAAATCGATGAAATGTAGAATGATAAATGCCAAAATTGCAATACCAGACCAAATCATATTTCTACTAAACCAAGTTGAATTGGCAGCTCCATTATTTTTGGCATAAGAAACGTTTCTTGCTTTATTGTTTTGAATTTCTAAAATGAAACCCATAATAAAGTGAAACACTACTCCAAAAATCAATACAGGCTGTAAAGCAAATTGCACCACTGGATTTGTACCCATAAAATGAGAAACCTCATTGAATAATTCTGGGTTAAAAACTGATAAAATATTAATAGATAAATGCTGTAATAGGAAGATCATTAAGAAAAAAGCTGAAAGTGCCATAGACACTTTTCTACCTATTGAAGATTTGAAAAATCCGCTCATTGTTTAAATTAGTTAAAATTATACACAAAAATACGGCTAAAGCAAATGTATTACAAAGAAATTACAACGTTTTCGGTTGTATTTAGAATAATTTTAAATAAATATTATCATTTTTTAGATGATGTAACCAAACACTTGTTGTTTTCCCATTTGCCTTTTAATTTTTCTTTTGGTATAATTTTTCCATCACACGTTAAAAAGTTGCCATTTGCATCTTTTTTTATAATTCTCATTTTACCAGACTTAATAGCTTCTATTACTTTTTTGATTAGTTGTTTTTGACTTAAATCGCTTCCTTTAACTATTAATTTTAATCCTTGTTCATTGTTGTATAAATCCATTTTCGAAGCAATTTCATCTGGTACAGTACCATCTTCTAATTTTCTTTTCTTAAAGGTTTTATAGTTTTCTTTTTCATGAGCTTTACCTAAAGAACGTGCTGCAGATTTCCCTAGTTCTTGACGTAAACGTGCCATCCAAAAAGCATGTCTAAAAGCATCTACTTGCCCCCCTGAACCATCTTTGTCTAGAATATTCGTTTTTTTTATAGAATCTGAAACTTTGTTTGCTTCTTCAGAAATTCGAAATGCTTTTTTAGCTTTAAAAGGATGGAAAATAACCCATATTTTTTTGGGTGTAGAAAGCTCAAAAAAGGATTTGTATTTTGTTTGAGCATTTACTCCTACTGCCGTTAAAAAAAATATTAATATGAGAAGTTTCTTCATAGTTTATAAGACAAAAAAGGGCACAAAGGCCCTTTTTTATATGTTTAATTGAATACAATTATTTTACTTCAAAAGTTGTTTTTGCATCATCAATTTGTATAGTATATTTTCCTTTTGGTAAATAATACGCACCATTTTGAGCTGGTTTTATACTTGTGTTTTTATTTGCTTTTTCAAATGCTTTTAAGCCTTTTTTAGAAAATGAAATATTAAAACTAGCTTCATTGTAACCTTTATCTGTATCAACTTGCATTTCGTTTACTTTTATAGCTCCATGATACACTTCTACAGTTGCTTTTCTGTTTGAGTTTGCATAAAAAGGAATTGTAATTTTTGGCTCATAAGCATCTCTCCACTGACTCCAAGAACGCCCCCAATTTCTACTTGCTCTAACATCAGAAACATTAAAAATGTGTGTTGATTTAGCTAAAATTTCAGAGGTCATTTTTTGTAAATTAGCTACATCTGCTTTATATAAACTTCGCCCATGAGTACCTACAATTAAGTGTTTTGCTGTTGGTTGAATTACCAAATCGTGCACAGCAACATTTGGCAAGTTTTTACTGAATACCTCCCAAGAATCACCCTGATTAAAAGAAACATACAATCCATTATCTGTACCTAAATACAATATGTTTTCATTTGTTGGGTCTTCTTTAATCACATTTACAGCTGCTGTTGGAATTGAGTTTCCAATATTTTTCCAAGTCTGTCCATAATCATCAGACATGTACACATAAGGCGTAAAATCATCAAATCTATAGCCATTTAAAGTTGCAAACACACGCTCTTTTTTATGTGCTGATGCAATAACTCTAGATACCCATAAATCTTGAGGTAAATTGTTAGAAATACGTGTCCAACTTCCTCCTCCATTTTTAGTTACATTGATGTAACCATCATCTGAACCAACATACAATAATCCAAATTGAAACGGACTTTCAGAAATTGAAGTTAATGTACCATAAGCAACATTTCCTTTTTTACCACCAGTTGTTAAATCGTCTGAAATGGTTTCCCAATCATCACCCTGATTTAAAGACCTGTGTAATTTATTACCTCCTAAATATAGAATATCTTGATTATGCTTAGATAAATGAATTGGTGTTTGCCAATTGAATCTGTAAGGCGATTCACCAAGTGTATGTTTAGGCTGTATGTATGTCTGTTTACCTTTTGCTCTATCTATTCTATAATAATTTCCAAACTGGTACCCTGTATAGACAATGTTTTGATTTCTTTCATCTACTTGCACTTGCATACCATCTCCACCCATAATAGATTCATATGGATTTTGACCTCTTTGCATCCAACCTTTATCCATTCTTGCATTGTTTGAAGCTACCCAAACACCATTATCTTGCAAGCCACCATAAACCTTATAGTTTTTTTGTGTGTCTGCATAAACTGAGTAAAATTGACCTACTGCAGGATCATTTAATTTTGTCCAACTTGCGCCATCATCATAAGAAAGGTTTAAACCACCATCATTACCATTTAAAATATGACCCGATTTTTTAGGATTTACCCATAAAGCTTGATGATCTGAATGTACATTTTCTGCGTTGATTGATGTAAATGTTTTACCACCATCTTTAGATTTTATAATTGGAACACCTAAAACGTAAATCCCATTTTCGTCTTGTAAATCAACTCTAATTTCACCAAAATAATATCCATAAGAACTGTACACACCATCTAAGAAATTATCATGTGTTTTTTTCCAAGACTTCCCACCATTTGTAGTTTTAAAAACCTCTGCACCTACAACCTGAGTATCAAACAACATTGCATTTGCATCTTCTAAATAACTCGCTAAATCTGCAGGCTTAACAGTACCTACTCTAACCATTTGCTTTACGTTTTCTGCTCTGTACTTTTCTTGAAAACCATTATTTTTTAAAAAGGTATTTATTTTTTTATCGTCTAAATTTAGAAAATCTGCATTAGACATGGTTTTAAAATCTTCTTTTGTTAATGCATCAGAAGCTTTTTTGCTTGCACCTTTTGGTCTTCTAAACTGACTGTCATGCAAAGCATACACTGTATTTTCATTAAACACAGCTAAGCCAATTCTACCAACGCCATTTCCTGTAGGAAAACCTGAATTATCTGCAATTTTTGCCCAAGTATCACCTGCATCTGTACTTTTATAAATGGCAGATTTAGAACCATCACCATCAAAATTCCATGCTTTACGTTCTCTTTCCCAAGAAGCAGCATACATAATATTGAAATTTTCTGGAGCAGCTTCAACATCAATTACACCTGTATCATTATTTATAAAAAGCGATTTTGTCCATGTTTTTCCACCATCTGTAGTTTTAAAAACCCCTCTTTCTGCATTTGAAGAATACAAGTGACCAATAACACCAATTACTACTTCGTCTGAATTATTTGGATTGATTAAAATTCTACTTACGTGATGAGAATCTGTTAAACCCATATTTTGCCATGTTTTACCTTGATCTGTAGATTTTAAAACACCAATACCTGCGTAACTAGATCTTGAAGAGTTTTTTTCTCCTGTACCTACCCAAATTGTTCCAGAGTTCCAATCTACAGCAATATCTCCAATATTTTGAGTTGGAGAATTGTCTAAAACTGGTGTAAAAGTTGTTCCATTATTATTGGTGTACCATAAACCACCAGAAGCATAACCTACATAAAATTCTGTTGTATTATTAGGGTTTACTGCAACATCTGCAACTCTACCACTCATAATAGTTGGCCCTATATTTGTAAAGTTGATGTTTTTTACAAGTGATGATTTTGTAAGTTTCTCTTTTTTATTGAGAGCATTTTCTATGGTAGAAGCTGCTGTTGGTGTTTGCTGACTAAACAAAAAAGAAGTCGTAAGAACTAAGCAATAAAACGCTAATTTTTTCATGATTGATTATTGTTATTTAAAGTTGGTAAACTAAATTGTGTTTTAAAAAGTTAGAAAATTTTTACTAAAATATTAGTTTTAAGATGATACTCTAGTAATTAATTGTTAATTTTTGTTAAATTAGCTCCTAATCAATTAAACAATTAAATTTTTATTATGGGTATTTTGTACACGCTTATTATTGGAGCCATCTGTGGTTATATTGCAGATGTATTAATGAGAGACAATGGATTTGGACTTATTGTTAACATTATTATTGGTATTGCTGGAAGTTTTGTAGGTGATTGGCTATATGGAGAATTAGGTATAAGAATTAATGTAAACCCATATTGGTTAGAAGATATAATTGTAGGTGCAACTGGTGCTATTGTTATCCTTTTTCTTGTAGGAGTTTTAAGAGGAACAAGAGCAAAAAGAAGATAACATACTCAACATTATTCATATAAAAGATGCTATAACAGCATCTTTTTTTGTTTATTTCTATTTTGTTGTGTATTAAGTGGCTATTTGTGTTATTAACCAATACAATCAATGTACATTTGTACTCAATTTAGAAACAAGACGACTTACTTTGTTTCTTAAAAAACAATTATGTCTTTCAAATCATTAGGATTAACAGAAGCTTTTGTAAAAGCTGTAGAAGAAAAAGGGTATACGAAACCATCACCCATACAAGAAAAAGCAATTCCACATATATTAGAACGTAAAGATGTTTTAGCATCTGCACAAACAGGAACAGGAAAAACAGCTGGTTTTACACTACCTGTTTTACAATATTTATCAGAAACAAAACATCCAAAATATAGACCACTAAGAGCATTGGTGCTTACTCCAACAAGAGAATTGGCTGCACAAGTGCATGACAATGTTAGAGAATATAGCAAGTATGTAAACATTAAATCTGCAGTAGTTTTTGGTGGCGTAAAAGCTGCATCACAAATTGCAACCTTAAAAAGAGGTGTAGATATTTTAGTAGCAACACCAGGAAGGTTATTGGATTTACATGATCAAAAAGCGGTTTCTTTTAAACGAATTGATGTTTTTATTTTAGATGAAGCAGACAGAATGCTAGATATGGGTTTTGTTAGAGATATCAATAAAATTATAAGTTATATGCCTGCAAAGCGTCAAAACTTATTGTTTTCTGCAACATTTTCTAACGATATTAAAAAATTAGCGAGTGGAATTTTAAAAAATCCTGTTGAAGTAGAAACTGCTCCACAAAATTCAACTGCAAAAAAAGTATCACACAAAGTTTATAAAGTTGATAAAAAGCGAAAAACTGAATTTACCATCAAGTTAATAAAAGATAACAATTGGAATCAGGTTTTAATTTTTACAAGAACAAAGCATGGTGCAAATAAGTTGACCCAAAATTTGATAAAATCAAAAATATCAGCAGCAGCTATCCATGGTAATAAAAGTCAAGGAGCAAGAACAAAAGCATTAAAAAACTTTAAAGAAAATAGTATTAAAGTTTTAGTTGCTACAGACATTGCTGCTCGTGGTTTAGACATTCCTCTTTTACCTCATGTAATTAATTACGAACTCCCAAATGTACCAGAAGATTATGTTCACAGAATTGGTAGAACAGGAAGAGCTGGTGCAGAAGGCGAAGCTATTTCTTTAGTGTGTAGTGAAGAAACTGAATATCAAAAAGAAATAGAAAAAATCTTAAACGAAAAGTTAAAAACCTCTGTTGTAGAAGGTTTTGAACCAACAGATACAGCTCCTCCAAAAAGAGCTGCAACACAAAGCAAGGGTTCTTTTGCAAAAAAGAATAAAGGGAATACACCAAAAAGTAAAAACAAGCCTAAAAGAAAACCTCATTTTAAGGAAAACAAACCAAAAAATGCCTCTGGTAGAGGTAGAACTGGAGCTCCCAAAAAGAAGCGTTTTTAGAACTCTTTTTAATCAAAATAGAAGATTAATTGAATAGACTTGTAAAATTTTATAAGTCTATTTTTTTATATTTAATTTATTTTCATCAAATAAATTAGGTTTTTACTTGGGTGTTATAATTCCTACCTTTGTGTTTCATAAAAAATATTACGTATGAAATACAACTTAATAAACTCAGAACTTTTTATAAAAAACCGCAAAAACTTTATGGCTGCAATGCAACCAAAAAGTATGGCAGTTTTTAATTCAAACGATATTTATCCAATTGGTGCAGACAGTACTATGCCTTTTGAGCAACATAGAGATTTGTTTTATTTAAGTGGTGTAGATCAAGAAGAAAGTGTTTTATTACTATTTCCTGATTGTCCAAATGAAGAACTAAGAGAAGTATTATTTGTTAGAGAAACTAATGCGCATATTGCAGTTTGGGAAGGAGAAAAACTAACGAAAGATGCCGCTTTTAAAACCTCAGGAATTAAAACTGTGTATTGGTTGCAAGACTTAGAAAAAATTCTTTTTGAAATGGCTTCTTACGCAGATACATTTTACATCAACACTAATGAACATTACAGAGCTGCAGTAGAAACTGAAACTAGAGAAGATAGGTTTACAAAATGGTTATTGGCAAAATATCCTGCTCATTCTGTAGCTAAAAGCAATCCTATTTTACAACGTTTGCGTGCTGTAAAAGATCAAATTGAGTTAGATTTAATGCAGAATGCTTGCGATATTACAGAAAAAGGATTTCGTAGAATTTTAGATTTTGTAAAACCAGGTGTTTGGGAATATGAAATTGAAGCAGAATTGTTACATGAGTATGTAAGAAACAGGTCTAAAGGTTTTGCATACACACCAATTATTGCATCAGGAAATAACGCTAATGTGTTGCATTATGTAGAAAACAATCAGCGTAAAGAAGGCGATTTAATTTTGTTTGATACAGCTGCAGAATACGCAAATTATAAAAGTGATTTATCTAGAACAATTCCTGTTTCTGGAACATTTACCAAAAGACAAAAAGAAGTTTACAATGCTGTAAATCATGTAAAAAAAGAAGCTACAAAACTATTAGTTCCTGGTACTATTTGGAAAGATTATCATTTAGAAGTTGGTAAATTAATGACTTCTGAATTGCTAAACTTAGGGTTATTAGACAAAGCTGATGTACAAAATGAAGATCCAAAATGGCCTGCTTATAAAAAGTATTTTATGCACGGAACTTCTCATCATATTGGTTTAGATACGCACGATTATGGTTTGTTACACGAACCAATGCAAGCG
>CAXBAC010000074.1:0-9334 GCA_963973485.1 uncultured Polaribacter sp.
TTCATAATGATATGTTAGGAAGGTATGAGAAATTTGCATCAGAATATTTTGGTTTCGATAAGTTGTTGCCAATGAATACAGGTGCAGAAGCAGTTGAAACTGCACTTAAAATTGCAAGAAAATGGGCTTATGAAGTAAAAGGAATAGATGAAAATAAAGCACAAATTATTGTTTGTGAAAACAACTTTCATGGTAGAACAACTACCATCATTTCTTTTTCTAATGATCCTGTTGCTCGTAAAAACTTTGGACCATATACCAAAGGTTTTATAAAAATTGAATACGACAATTTGCAAGAATTGCAAGAAGCTTTAGAAAGCAATAATAATATTGCTGCGTTTTTAGTAGAACCAATTCAAGGTGAAGCTGGAGTTTACGTTCCTTCTGAAGGGTATTTAGCTGCTGCAAAGAAAATGTGTGAAGATCATAATGTATTGTTTATTGCAGATGAAGTACAAACAGGAATTGCCAGAACAGGTCGTTTATTAGCCACTTGTGGAAACTGCTCTTGTCCTGAAAAAAATTGTTCTGGGACACCAGAAGTAAAACCTGATGTTTTAATTTTAGGGAAGGCTTTAAGTGGAGGAGCTTACCCTGTATCTGCTGTTTTAGCAAACGACCCAATTATGAATGTTATTAGGCCTGGAAATCATGGTTCTACATTTGGTGGAAACCCAATTGCTGCAGCTGTTGCAATGGCTGCATTAGAAGTTGTTGCTGAAGAAGAATTGGCGATTAATGCAGACAGATTAGGAGAAATTTTTAGAGCAGAATTAACTGAGTTTTGTAAAACTAACGATTTGGTAAAATCGGTTAGAGGTAAAGGATTGTTAAACGCAATTTTAATAAATGATACAGAAGATAGTTCTACTGCTTGGGATATTTGTATAAAACTTAGAGATAATGGTTTATTAGCAAAACCAACGCATGGAAATATTATTCGTTTTGCACCACCTTTAGTGATGACAGCAGAGGAATTGAGAGAGTGTATTAAAATTATTACCACTACAATTACTGATTTTAAAAAATAATTAAAATCACTAAAATGTGATAAGCCACGATTTTAATAATTTAAAGTCGTGGCTTTTTTTTATTTTTGTTTTAACAAAAGAAATAATTATGAAAAAAAATAACCCAATAACCCAATTAGAGCAGTTAGTTTTAAATGCTGATTCAAGAATATTTTTAAAAGAAACAGCTAAATGGGCATTTTTCTTAGCTATATTAGGAATTGTTGGAGTTGCATTTATGTTTTTAGGAGCAATAGTTTCTTTTTTTATTGTTGACGCTATGCCACAAAACCAAGTACAGCTAATGCCTTTTGATTTTGGATTATTTATGAGTGTTTTTTATATTATAATGGCTTTATTATATATAGCACCAATATATTATTTAATGCAGTTTTCTACTAAAATGAAAAAAGCATTAGCATCAAAAAACGATGAAGTTTTGACCAATGCTTTTGAAATGTTAAAGTCTCATTACAAGTATATTGGAGTACTCGCAATTATAATAATATCACTTAATATTTTAACTGTTGTTGCAGTTTCTTTAGGAGCACTTGCACTTTAAAAGTTATTAGTTTTTAGTGCTGTCTTTCTTTTTACCAAAAATATTTTTTAAGGTATTTTTAATTTTATCTTTAGCATCATCTTTGTCAGTGGTTTTAGTAGAATCTTTAGTTTCTTTATTGCCACCAAGTAAATCTTTTAGTTTGTCTTTACCTTTATCTAACAAACTTTGTTTTTGCTTTTCTACCAAATCTTTCATTAAATTAGAAGTAGCGTCTTTAAGGTTTGTAGAAAAATTAGGACTTGTAAAGCTACCTGTAATTGATGTTTTTACAGGAATACTTTTAATATCTGCAGCATCTTTTGGATTTAGTTTTGTAATAAGACCAGAAACTTCTGTACCTAAATATTTAACAGGTACATTAAAAGTGATATCATAATTTATGTCGTTTTCAAAGGTATGATTTCCAGCAATTTCTATACCAACATCTTTATATTTTAAAGGAATTGGCTTAATGTTTACAACACCATTATCAAAAGAAAAATATGCGTTTATACCATCTAAATCTAGCTTATTAACATCTAAAAAAGAAGTTTTTTCGCTTAAAAGACTTAATACTTTAGAGTTACTTGCATTTAATTTTGGATCTAAAAGTTTACCAAATAAATTACCTGTTATGGTTTTTAAATTTGGAGTCATATTTTCATCTAAAACACCAGCTACATTTATTTTCGAATTTATTTTACCACCAATAGTTTTTGCAATAGGAGCAATGCTTTTAAGCATTTCTAGACTGCTAAAAGATTCTGTGATATTAATTTCAGCTAAATCTAGATCAACTTTAAACGTAGGATTATTGTTCTTTGTAGATATATTACCATCAAAACCGATTTTACCCCCAAAAACATCTGTACTTAAATTTTGAAGATTTAAAGCTTCATCTTTTATATAAATTATACCACCAACATTCTTTAGTTTAATATTATCATAAGTAACGTTTTTTGCTGTTGCAGTAAATTTGCAATCTAAGAAAGCTGGTATTTTTAAATTTGTATTTGTTGTTGATGTTTTTGTGTTCTCGTCTTCTAAATTTTGCGTTTTAGTGTTATCACCTAAAAAATCAGAAACATTAAAATTAGTGGAGTTTAAAGTAAAGTTACCTTTTAAAACTTCTTTGTTAAATAAAAAACCATAGAAATTATCTAAACTTCCATTTATTACTAAATCTGAGTTTCCAGTTTTAGCATCAAATTCTTTTAAATTAATAGTGTTTGTATTAAAACTTACTGTTGTTTTATTAATTTCAATTGGGTTTGCAACATCTTTACCATCATATTTAAAGTTGCTTAAATTTACATTTCCTGTATTTTTTATATTTTTATAAATGCCTTTTTCTACAGAATTCATATCAAAATTTGTAGATAAATCAGCACTTAAAATACCAGATAAATCTTGTTCTAAATTTATAGGATATACTTTTTTAATATTACCTAGATTTATAGTCCCTTTAGCCATTAAATCTATTAAAGGGTTGGTATTTATGTTTGCTATTTTACCTTTTGCAGCAAAGACATCTTCATCAATTTTAAAGTTTAGTTTTTCTAAATTTATGTAAATGTCATTTAAATTCCCTGTTTTATTTATAATTTTGGCATCAATATTTATGTTTTTAACAGCCTTAGGTAAATCACTGTATTTAAACATAGCATTGTTTGATGCGAATGAAATATCAAACGTTGGAATAGAAGAATCTGATAAAGTTCCTTTAACAGCACCATTTAAATCAAAATTTCCTGAGGTTTGAATGGTGTTTAAATTCCCTGAATATTGTTTTGGCAATAATGCCAATAAATTTTTAAAGTCTGATGTTGGTGTTTTAAAATTGATGTCATATACTTGAGTTTCATCTAAAAGTTGAATAAAACCATCAAACTCTAAAGGTAATTGATTGATGTATCCTGTGTTTTTTTGAAAAGTATATTTAGAGTTTTTTAAATCGATACCTAAAACAGCATCTAAAGTAATTGCGACTTCAGAAAGGTAATTTACATTATTATAATCTACAGATAGATTAGCTTTTGTTTTTGTATCTAAATCTAAAATATCTTGTGCAAAATTTCCTTTTCCAGAATGATTGATGTTTTGTAAATGGAGTTTTATTCTGTTATTTTCATCAAGGTAATGAAAAGCCATATTTTCTAGTTGATACTCTTCAATATCTAAAGAAATACTATTGCTTTCAGTTGTAGTTTGTGAATTGGTTTTAATAGCAACATCATAATTGGCATTATTGTTTTTATCAAAAATAATATTTACTTCTCCATTTTTTGTTGCTAAACTTTTAATTGCAATAGGTTCATTTGCATTTTTAAAAAGCTCTGTAATGTTCATACTAGCGCTTAATTCTTTTGCGCTATAAAGTGTATTACCCAAAAAAGGTTCTTTATTTATAATAGCAATATCATTTATAGTAACACTTGCTAAAGGAAAATTGCTAAAAAAACTTAAGTTAGTTTCTTTAAAAGATACAGTTGCGTTTATATTTTTATTTATGGTATTCGTAACCAATTGTTCTATTTTGCCTTTAAATAAAAACGGAGCAGAAAGTAACGTAATAACTAATATTAAAATGATACTAATTGTCCATTTTAAAATTTTCTTACCTGTAGATTTTTTTTTGGTTTCCATTGATGATTTTATGTTTACAGGTACAAAGTTACTTTATTAACAGAATTGTATTTGTTCATTTAATGTTAAATGTAACACAGACAAAAAAAAACCAGCTTAAGTAAAAGCTGGATTTTTATAAGAATAAAATATTTTTTTACTGATATTGTTTCATTTTCTCTTCAAACTCTAACATAAAAGTATCCCAATCTGTAGTTGCTAAACTATAAATGTTATATAAGAACCAAAGACCATTAATAATTAAAGCTACTAGAGCAAAAGTTTTTGCTGTTTGCATTGCTTTTAAATCTTCTGGTTCATATTCTTGAGGATTTAACTGTGCTGCTTTTAATTTGTTATTTGCAATTATAAAAGAAGGAAGTGCAAACACAATTCCTAATCCTAAAATACAACAACATACTAAACTTATAGAAGATAATACGTAAATTAAAGTGGTGTTTAGTTTTTTCATTTTTAAATACTAATTTTTATAATGTAGTTAATTATTATGATGGATAAGTTTAAGTAAGCTAATCTACCAATAATTTTATTAGCATTTTTTATCTTCTTAAAAAAATTAAAAATAGCAATACTTACCAATAGAACTAACGTAAAAATAGCAGGATACATTTTAAAAGCATCAAATAAATTCCCATTTAATAATAACAGAAAAGAACGTTGCAAACCACAGCCAAAACATTCTATATTTAAGAATGTTTTACTAAAACAAGGTAGCATGTAACTTTCTAAATTTTCTATCATTTTATTTAAACATGTCCATTCCAGGAATATTTGGCATACCACTTTTTGCAGCAACAGCCATTTCATTTTCATTTATTTTAGAAGCTTTTTCTATAGCTTTATTTAGAGTTATAATTAAATAATCTTCTAATTCTTCTGCATCATTTAACAAAGAATCGTCAATTGAAATAGCCTTTATTGTTCTGTTTGCAGTTAACGTTACTTTTATTTTTTCATCACCAGAAACTTCATCAACCAAAACTGTATCTAAACGTTTTTTTGTTTCTTCAACTTTTTGTTGCGCTTCTTTTAGTTTACCCATCATTCCAGAGATATCTCCAAACATAAATTGTATTTTTAATTAATTAAATACAAATTTAAGAAATCAAAAAGGATTTTTAAAAAACAAACCAAAATGAAAATAGAAAATGCTCTTCAACTTGCAGAGAAGTATTATTTTTGCAGACGCTTAAAACAAATGCAAGAATGAAAAGTACAGATAGCAAACATCCTGTTGCAGAAAAAATACCAAAAGAATTAGAGAAACATGGAGATGTTAGAATAGATAATTATTTTTGGATGCGTTTATCTGATACTCAAAAGTTAGCTCCTATAAAAGACAAGCAAACACAAAAAGTAGTAGATTATTTGGAAGCAGAAAACACGTATTATAAAGATTTAACAGCATATACCAAAAATTTCCAAGAAGAACTTTTTCAAGAAATGAAGGGTAGAATAAAAGAAGATGATGCTTCTGTGCCTTATAAAAACAACGGTTATTTTTACAATACTCGCTATGAGATTGGTAAACAATACCCAATCTATAGCAGAAAAAAAGGGAGTTTAGAAGCACCTGAAGAAATTTTATTTGATGTAAACGAAATGGCAAAAGGTTTCGATTATTATCAATTGGGTGGTTTAAATGTTTCTCCTGATAATAAATTGGCTGTTTTTGCAACAGATACTGTAAGTAGAAGACAGTATTTTTTAAGAATTAAAAACTTAGAAACTGGTGAAATTTATGATGATATTATAGATAATACAACTGGAGGTTCTGTTTGGGCAAATGATAATAAAACTATTTTCTATACCAAGAAAAACTCTGTTACTTTAAGAAGTGAAAAGGTTTTTAAACACATTTTAGGTACACCAACTTCAGAAGATGTTGAAGTGTATCATGAAGAAGATGATACTTTTGGTACTTACGTAACAAAATCAAAATCTAAGAAATATATTATCATTAGTTCTTTTGCAACAATAACTACTGAATCTCACTATTTAGATGCAGACAATCCAAATGGAACGTTTACTATTTTACAACCAAGAATTAAAGATTTAGAATACAATGTTTCTCATTATAAAGACCATTTTTATTTTTTAACAAATAAAGATGGCGCAACTAATTTTAAGTTGATGAAAACCCCAATTTCTAAAACAACTATAGAAAATTGGGTAGATGTTATTCCTCATAGAAAAGATACTTTATTAGAGGATTTTTCCATTTTTAAAGATTATTTGGTTTTAGAAGAAAGAACAAATGGATTAAATAAAATTCGCATAAAACGTTGGGATAATTCAGTAGATTACTATTTACCTTTTGATGAAGAAACGTATTCAGCAGGTGTTTATGGTAATCCTGAGTTTGATACTGAAACTATAAGATATTCTTACAATTCCTTTACTACACCAAGTTCTGTTATCGATTTTAATATGGCTACAAAAGCCAAAGAAATAAAAAAACAGCAAGAAGTTTTAGGAGGTAAGTTTAAGCAAGAAAACTATAAAAGTGAACGTATTTGGGCAACAGCTAGAGATGGAGAAAAAATTGCCATTTCTTTAGTATATCATAAAGATACTAAGTTGAATGAAAACACGCCATTGTTGCAATATGCTTATGGTTCTTATGGATACACAATTCCAGATAGTTTTTCTACCACACGTTTAAGCTTGTTAGATAGAGGTTTTGTGTATGCATTAGCTCATATTAGAGGGAGTGAATATTTAGGAAGAGATTGGTATGACAATGGTAAAATGCTTAACAAGAAAAATACTTTCTATGATTTTATAGACTGTTCAAAATTTTTGATTGATAAAAAGTATACTTCTGCCAAACATTTATATGCTATGGGTGGTTCTGCAGGTGGTTTGCTAATGGGAGCTGTGGTAAATATGAACCCAAATTATACAATGGTGTAATTGCAGCTGTACCTTTTGTAGATGTTGTTTCTACAATGTTAGATGATAGTATTCCTCTAACCACAGGTGAATATGATGAGTGGGGAAACCCAAATAACAAAGAATTTTACGATTATATAAAATCATATTCTCCTTACGATCAAGTTGAGGCAAAAGAATATCCTCACATGCTGGTTACAACTGGTTTTCACGATAGTCAAGTACAATATTGGGAGCCTGCTAAATGGGTAGCAAAATTAAGAGAACTAAAAACAGACAATAACCTGTTATTTCTAGATACCAATATGGAAACTGGTCATGGAGGAGCATCAGGTCGTTTTGAAGCTTTAAAAGAAACTGCTAAAGATTTTACATTCTATTTAGCGTTAGAAAACAAGATAAATAATTAAAAATCACCATCCATATTTTATATTTCATTTCAGAAATGTACTTTTGCAGTCGGTTTAAACAATAAGAATGATTAGAAATCAACTAATAAAAGAATCTATTTTAGATTTAGTTGGACAAACACCCTTAGTAAAATTACACAGAGTTACTCAAAATTTAGAAGGTAATTATTTCGCAAAGTTAGAAGCTTTTAACCCTGGTTTATCTCAAAAAGATAGAATTGCACTGCACATTGTAGAGAATGCAGAACAAAAAGGGATTCTTACAAAAGGTGCAACTATAGTAGAAACTACATCAGGAAATACAGGTTATAGTTTAGCAATGATTGGTTTGGTTAAAGGCTACAAATGTATTTTGGCAGTATCAGACAAATCATCACAAGATAAAATCGATTTATTAAAAACAATGGGAGCAGAGGTGCATGTTTGCCCTGCGAATGTTGCAGCAGATGATCCAAGATCTTATTATGAAGTTGCGAAACGAATTCACCAAGAAACACCAAATTCAGTATATATAAATCAATATTTTAATGAGCTTAATATAGAAGCACATTATAAAACTACTGGACCAGAAATCTGGGAACAAACAGATGGCAAAATTACCCATTTAGTGGTGGCAAGTGGAACAGGAGGTACTATTTCTGGTACAGGAAAATATTTGAAAGAGCAAAACCCTAATATAAAAATTCTAGGAGTTGATGCTGTAGGTTCTGTTTTAAAAAAATATCATGAAACAGGTAAGTTAGATTTAGATGAGGTATCACCTTATAAAATAGAAGGTTTAGGAAAAAACTTAATTCCTACTGCTACAGATTTTGATGTAATTGATGTTTACGAGAAAGTAACAGATAAAGAAGCTGCTCTTGCTGCTAGAACAATTGTACAACAAGAAGGCATTTTTTGTGGCTATACTTGTGGGGCAGTTTTACAAGCTACTAAACAGTATAATTCTCAAAACTTTTTTAACAAAGATAGCTTTGTGGTTTTAATATTTCCAGATCATGGTTCTAGATATATGAATAAAATATTCAGTGAACATTGGATGAAAAAACAAGGTTTTATTTAGAAAACAATCAAATAAACCAATAATTTACTTAAATTGTTAAAACTCTTAATTTTTGCTAACTTTGCAAACTTGAAAAAATAGTAGATATAATGACGACAGATTTATTCGATAGAATTACAAAAGATAAAGGACCATTAGGAAAGTGGGCAGATCAAGCAGAAGGATATTATGTTTTTCCAAAGTTAGAAGGGCCTATTTCAAATAGAATGTCTTTTAATGGTAAAAAAGTAGTTACTTGGAGTATTAATGATTACTTAGGTCTTGCCAACCATCCAGAGGTATTAAAAGTAGATGGAGAAGCAGCTTTAGAACATGGAATGGCATATCCAATGGGTGCTAGAATGATGTCTGGTCACACACCTTTACACGAACAGTTAGAGCAAGAATGTGCTGAGTTTGTAAATAAAGAAAAAGCATACCTACTTAACTTCGGTTATCAAGGTATTATGTCTGCAATTGATGCTTTAGTAACTAAGAATGATATTATTGTTTACGATATAGATACACACGCTTGTATTATAGATGGTGTTCGTTTACATGCAGGAAAACGTTTCGTATATCGTCATAATGATATGGAAAGTTTTGAGAAAAACATTAAGCGTGCAGCAAAAATGGCAGAAAAAACAGGTGGAGGAATTTTAGTAATTTCTGAAGGTGTTTTTGGAATGCGTGGAGAGCAAGGTCGTTTAAAAGAAATTGTAGCCTTTAAAAAAGAATATAATTTTAGATTATTAGTAGACGATGCTCATGGCTTTGGAACACTAGG
>CAXBAC010000075.1:0-9234 GCA_963973485.1 uncultured Polaribacter sp.
TTACCAAACTGAACTTCTTCAAGAAATTGTAGACACCAAAATTTCTAACAGAAGAAACAACGAAAATGTTGTAACTAAAAATCATTTTTTGTTTGTAGAGCATCCACATGTGTATACTTTAGGTAAAAGTGGCGATTTAAGCAACTTGCTATTAAACGAAAAGCAACTTGCAGAAAAAGGAGCTACGTTTTATAAAATTAACAGAGGTGGAGATATTACTTATCATGGACCAGGACAAATTGTAGGTTATCCAATATTAGACTTAGAAAACTTTTTTACTGATATTCACAAATACCTTCGTTTACTAGAAGAAACCATTATTTTAACCATAGCTGAATATGGATTAAAAGGGACAAGAAGTGAAGGAGAAACTGGAGTTTGGCTAGATGTTGGAACACCTTTTGCTCGTAAAATTTGTGCTATGGGTATTCGTTCTTCTAGATGGGTAACCATGCATGGTTTTGCTCTAAATGCTAATGTTAATTTAGGTTATTTTGATAATATAATTCCTTGTGGAATTAGAGGTAAGGCTGTAACTTCTATGGAAGCTGAATTGGGTAAAAAAGTTGATATTATAGAAGTGAAAAATAAAATTCTAAAGCACTTTAAGACACTTTTTGAAGTAGATAAATTTGAAACTTTATAGTCTTTATTTATAGTTTTTTGTTTTTTTGAACTATTAAATATGATACTGACCCAACTATTGGGAAAAATATAATTAGACAAACCCAAATAATTTTATTATTTCCTTGAAATTTTTTTCTTGAAATATCAATTAAACAATAAACCCAAAGTATTATAGAAATTAGCATTAAAGTTTGCCAAATAAAAAGCCCTGAATTCAAATCTGCTGCTATTCTGTCCAATTTTTGTTAAAATTTATGATTAATTGTTGGTAAAAAACAGTCTACTTTTCCTCATTAAAATACACTTTATAGTATTTCATTTTCTTTTCTTCATCATAACCTCTTTCTAAATATTCTGAGGCTGCATCTGGTGCATCTACATCTAATTTTATACTAATATTAGTGTCTAATTTTATTTCGGTTTTTAGTTTTGTTTTTTCTTTCTTTAAAACTACTCCAGAAACATCGAAATTATTCCTGATTAAAACGTCATTTAAATTTTCGTAGTGTTTTTTGTAATCTTCAAACAGGTCTTTGTGTTTGTCTTCTTCAAAAATTTCATCTTTAAAATCATGGTAATCTACAGCTTCATGCTCTTTGAAATAATCTACTGTATTTGCTAAAAAATTACCTTGTTCGTGTTTACCAAATTCTGGCTTAATGACTTCTTCAGAAAATTCTTTACACAAATCTAAATAATTTTGTGTGTGCGAATTATAATCATCTGCAAGTTTTACACCTAAGAAATTTTTAATCCAATATTGCGCATCATAATTGTTATTGTCAACTGAAAACACAACAGTTCCTTCTGTATCTGCTGTATTTAAAATCAAACAACCTTTATCTATTTTTCTTGTTGAAATACCTTTTTGAACAACAACATCAAAACTCTCATTATCATCTAAATAAGTTTGAAAAAAATCGACTTTATTTTCAATTTTAAAAATACCTACAGCTTCTGTTAACACATCTTTATACTCTATACCTTCTATAAAAACCACAATAACATCGCCTGTTTTTATTTGTGCAGAGTTAGATTGTTCGTACAAATGATTCACCATATTTTTCGAATATTCGATGAATGCATTTTCGTCTTTAAAAACTTCTGTTGCATAATTGTTGAGTTCATTTAAACGAACATCTGCATGATGAGAAAAACGATAACTCTGTGTTAAAGAACCAAATGGTTTTAGAAGAAAGTTTTTCATTAAGTCGTAACTTTCTTGATCAAAACGAATTAAATCTTCAGAAAAAACATTCTGCCCACTATTAAATTTATTGGCAACTTTATGTAAAATACATTTGGTAATTTCTGCTCTCGTTTTTTTGATCATCTTTAAAATTTTTGGAAGGTAAAAATAATTTAAGTTTTTAAATAATTTGATGTTATTTCTGAAAGTTTATAAACAAGTTTAGCCCTGATTGAACGATTTGTTTAAGCTCTTTTTGAGGAACGAAAAAAAGCGAGTAGTGAAAGCAGGAAATAGCTTCTAAAAATCTAATTTAAATTGCTCTGGTAACAATTTAAAGGTTTTTCTATGATGAACTGTGGCTCCATATTTTCGAATTGCCTCTCTGTGTTCTTTGGTTGGGTAACCTTTATTTTTTTTCCAATTGTACATGGTAAATTCTTCGTGAATTTTCTGCATATACTCATCTCTATAGGTTTTTGCTAACACAGAAGCTGCTGCAATACTTAGGTATTTTGAATCGCCTTTTACAATGGTTTCGTGTGGAATATCTTTGTATTTTTTAAATTTATTACCATCAACAATTATAAATTCTGGTTGTATTCTTAAAGCATCAAGAGCTCTATGCATACCTGTTATTGATGCTTGTAAAACATTAATTTCATCTACTTCTTCTTGATAAATAAAAGATACTCCAAAAGCAAGCGCTTTTTCTTCTATAATAGGTTTTAACAGATTTCTATTTTTTTCTGATAATTGCTTGGAGTCATTTAAAAGAGGATGGTAAAAGTCTTCTGGCAAAATAACTGCAGCTGCAACAACTGGCCCAGACAAACAACCTCTACCAGCTTCATCTGTACCAGATTCTAACTTAAAACCACTATAATTTGATTGTAACATAGCACAAAGAAAATAAAATTTTAATTAACAGATATCCTCATAATTATTAACAACAATTTTCGTTTAATTATTTTACATTTGCCTTGGTATATATAACTCATGAAAAAAACAATTCTTTTTTCTTTTCTATTTATCTCTTTTGTAATGAGTGATTTTTACAGCCAAAGAATATCTGGTGTTGGAGGAAGAGAAAGAAATAATAGTACTTTTGGACAGCTTGGCAAAAAAGACTCTTTAAACAAATCTGGTTCTACTAAAGTTATTTTATCTGGAAAAACAAAATGGACAGATTATAAAATCATTTCTCACAGCAGAGATACTAGCTACGTAGACACCACATTAACCATTAGAAAAGAATACAAATTCAATTATTTAAGAACAGATAATTTTGAATTATTACCTTTTCACAATCAGGGACAAACTTTTAACAATTTAGGGTATAGTTATAACAATTTATTACGCTTACCAGATTTTGGATTTCGTGCGAAACAAGTGAGTTATTTAGAGGTTGATGATATTAAATATTATCAAGTACCCACACCAACTACAGAAATAATGTACAAAACTGGCTTACAACAAGGGCAAGTTGTAGATGCTATTTTTACTTTAAATTTTTCTAAAAGATTAAATGTCTCCCTGTCTTATAAAGGCTTAAGGTCTTTAGGCACATATAGAAATTCTCTTGTGAGTAATGGAAACTTTAGAGGTACTTTTCGTTATAAAACAAAAAACAATCAATATGAAATTAGAGGTCATTTAACCACTCAAGATTTCTTTCATCAAGAAAATGGAGGGTTAACTGCTGATGCTCTACAGAACTTTCTTGATGAAGACCCCAATTTTGAACAACGCTCAAGATTAGATGTAAATTTAGATGATGCTGATAGCCAGTTTGATGCAACTAGAGTTTATTTAGAACACAGTTACAAGCTTTTAGCAAGCAAAGACAGTTTAACTAATAAGGATTTCACTAATCTTAAAATTGGTCATGTTTTAACCAACGAAAATAAAAATTACACTTTTACACAACAAACTAATACCACTCAAATTTTTGGGAATGTAAATGCTACAGAAGCAAAAAATAATGATGTTGTAAGTAAGTTAACAGACAATGAATTCAATTTAGAATTCAACTCAAAATACATTTTAGGAAAACTTAAAGCCAAGATTCATTTAACGCAGCTTTCTTACGGATATGATACGATTTTAAATGCTAGTAACAGTGTTAATAATATAAGCTTAGAAAGTAACGCTGTTGCCTTTGGTGCAAATTGGAATGCAAAAATTAAAAATTTTAAATTAAACGCGGCAGGTTCTGTAACTCCAGGTGATGGTTTATTGTCTGGTAATTATTTAAAAGGTGAAGCGCTTTATGAAAAAGACAGTGTATTTGGTTTAAAAGGTACACTATTAATCAGTTCTAAATCGCCCAATTTTAACACATTGCTACACCAAAGCGAATATGATGATTACAATTGGGAAAACAATTTTAGTAATGTTAATACAAGAGACTTAGGCTTTGCTATTACTTCTAAATGGGTTAATGCTAATTTAAATTTTACAAACATTGATAACTACACCTATTTTGATGAAGACAGCAAACCTCAACAATTTGCAGATCAAATTACTTACTTAAAAGTTAAAGTAAATCGTGAGTTTAAATACTGGAAATTAGCTTTAGATAATACAGTAATGTATCAAAATGTAAGTAGTGGTAGTTCTGTGTTTAGAGTTCCAGAATTTGTAACTAGAAATACCTTTTATTATACTGATAATTGGTTTAAAGGAGACCCCATGTTAGTAAATATAGGTGTTACATTTAAGTATTTTACTGAATATAATGCCAATGCTTACAACCCTTTATTAGCTGAGTTTAGATTACAGAATGATGAGAAAATTGGCTTCCCAACAGTTGATGTATTTTTTAATGCAAGAGTAAGAAGAACACGTTTGTATTTAAAAGTTGATAACGTAACTTCTGGTTTTACTAAGAAAAATTATTTTTCAGCACCAAATTATCCATATAGAGATTTTACAGTACGCTTTGGATTGGTTTGGAATTGGTTTATTTAGAAATTTTTGTTGATAAAGATGATAAAAAATCAAATTAAGAATAATTGGAAACTCTTTCTTATAGCAAGTTTAACCTTAGGATTAGCTCCTTTTAGTCCTCCTCATTTGCTAGGAAAAATTCAATGGATTTTAGGCGGAAACGCTTTTCATCCAGAAAAAGGTATGCAACTTCAAGATTGGTTTGATGTACTTTTACATGGCCTTCCTTGGCTACTTTTACTTTGTGCTATTATGCTAAATCTTTTTGCATTACAGGTAAAAAACGACCAGCAATAGTACTCTGTTTTTTAGCAACAGTTACAAAACCATTGTTTTTATAAAAGGCAACAGCATTTGGATCTGATAAAACGAATAAAGATACTATTTTCAATTCGTTAGCTTTTATTGTGGCATGTTTTAATAATTGACTACCTATACCTTTTCCAATAAATTTTGGAGCAATAAAAAGAAACTCTAATTCAGCTTTTTGCGGGTAGATAATTTGAAGAATATAAAAACCAATAATCTGATTATTAATCAAGTATTTGAAAACAATCATTTTTGAAATTATTGTTTCAGTGACTGTTAATTCTTCTTTCCAACTTGATAATAATTCTTTTGAGTATCCCCAAAATCCTTTTGATTGTACTGCAATTTCTGTGAGTAATTTTGCATCAGAAGTAGTTGCAGAAACAATCATTATAGAATTATTTTTTAGCTATTTGTCTAATTTTAATACGAAATGCAGCAAAAAACAGTGTCATAAACGGACTCAACCAGTTAAATATTGCATACACAAAATACTCTGCAACACTAACCCCTAATACTCCAGAATGATAAGCCCCACAAGTATTCCAAGGAACAAGTACAGAAGTTACAGTACCAGAATCTTCTAAAGTTCTACTTAAATTTTCTGGTGCTAGGCCTTTATCTTCATAAGCTTTTGCATACATTTTACCTGGAACAACAATGGCTAAGTATTGATCTGATGCTGTTACATTTAAACCAATACAAGTTGCTACTGTACTTGCAAAAAGCCCAAATACAGAGTCAAAAATATTTAGCATAAAACTACTTATTCTTGCTAATGCTCCAATAGCATCCATAATACCACCAAAAACCATTGCACAAATAATTAACCAAACTGTACCTAACATTTTAGCCATACCTCCAGAAGTAAATAAATCTGCTAAAATTTTATTATCTGTAGCAACAGAAGTATCAACAGTAATTGCATTCATCAAACCCTTATATGCAGATACAAAATTCAATTCTTTTTCTCCAGAAATACTCAAAACTACATCTGGCTGAAAAAATAAAGCGAATGCTGCTGCTAATAAAACACCTATTAATAAAGCAACTAAAGGCGAAGCTTTTTTTACAATTAAAATAATTACTGCTATAGGCACTAAAAATAACCAAGGACTAATGGTAAATGCTTTTTCTATATCTGTTAATAACATAGAAGTATCTGCTTCTCCACTTGTGTTTAGTGTAAAACCAATAATTACAAAAGCAATTAAAGAAACCACAAATGTTGGTACTGTTGTATACGCCATATATCTTATATGTGTGAATAAATCTGTACCAGCCATTGCAGGTGCTAAGTTTGTGGTATCTGACATTGGAGACATGTTATCTCCAAAATAAGCTCCAGATAATACTGCACCAGCTGTCATACCTACAGAAATTCCTAAAGCATCTCCAATACCAATTAAGGCAATACCTACTGTAGCTGCTGTAGTCCAAGAACTACCTGTCATCACAGAAATTATTGCACAAATTACTAAACAAGCTGGTAAAAATATAGTAGGATTTAAAATCTGTAATCCATAATAAATCATAGTTGGTATTACACCACTTATCAACCAAGTACCAGCCAAAGAACCAACTAATAATAAAATGATAATTCCGCTTGTAGATTTTTTTATATTCTCTTCAACTTCATCCATCATATTCGTAAAAGAAACCTTATTTCTAAAACCAACAATAGCAGCAACTGCTGCACCTAATAATAAAATAAACTGATTACTACCACTTAAAGCATCATCACCAAAAACAAAAACATTAAAGGCTAACATACCAACTAAAGCAATAATTGGGAACACTGCTTCCCAAATATTTAACTCTTTATTATCTATTATTTGCTGATCTTCGATGTCTATTTTTGATAAATTTTTATCCTCTTGCATATGGTTCTTATTTCTTGTGTAATGTTACGATTTTACACAATGTTATGCAAATCAAAATGGTTCACTTATTTTTGCTTTTATGGATTCATTAACTCAAATTGTTTTAGGTGCTGCTTGTGGAGAAGCTGTTCTCGGAAAAAAAATTGGAAATAAAGCACTTTTGTTTGGAGCAATTGGTGGTACAATACCAGATTTAGATGTTTTTATAGGACGATTTTTGCACAATAATGAAATACAAGCCATGGCTTTTCATAGAGGGTTTATGCACTCTCTTTTGTTTGCTTTTATAGGCTGTTTTTTCTTTGGGTGGATCACCTACAAACTCTACAACACCAATAAAAGAAAGGAAACCACCAAACTTAAAGATTGGGTTTTATTATTCTTTTGGGCAATTTTTACACATCCTATTTTAGACTGTTTTACACCTTATGGAACACAATTATTTGCTCCTTTTACTGATTATAGAGTTGCTTTTAATACTATTTCTGTAGCAGACCCTTTGTATACAGTGCCTTTTTTAATTTCTATACTCGTTTTAATGTTTTACAACAGAACAAAAACACAAAGAACTTGGTGGCTTAAAGCAGGTATTTATTTGAGTTCTACATATATGATGTTTACGGTATTCAACAAAATTTATGTAGATAATGTATTTGAAAAATCTTTTAAAGAAGCAGGCATTTCATATCAGAGGTTTTCAGCTCAACCTACAATTTTCAACAATTTTTTATGGTACGCAGTTGCTGAAACAGAAAACAATTATCACATCACTTACTATTCTTTATTTGATGAAAGTGATATTTCTGAAAAAATAATAAACGTAAACAAAAATCATGATTTAGTAGATATGTCTGATGAAAATTTACAGACCTTAGCGTGGTTTAGTAACAACTACTTTAATCTCTCTAAAAAGGAAAAAATTGGCACTTACAAATACGTAGATTTAAGATATCCTAGATTGAATCCTGATGATGAAAATACATCTGTATTTAATTTTACTTTATTTCATAAAAATAACGAATGGGATATTTTACCATTCAATGGAAACCCACCAACAAAAGAAGATTTTACAAAGTTTCTAGAACGAATAAAAGGGATATAAACCTATTTGAGAATAGCTATAATTTACAGCCCTTTTTATAAATACTATTTTAAAAATATTTTATAATATTCCAATTTCTTTCATACAGGTTTTCATCATTTGATATGTACGTTCAATATCATTATCTAAACCAATTGAAAAACGAATTAATCCATCAGATAAACCCATTTCTTGTTGCTCATCTTCTGGTATTTCTGATGATGTAGAAGAACCAGGAGCAGAAAATAAAGTTTTGTAAAAACCTAAACTTACTGCTAAATATCCTAAGTTTTTTTCTTGCATTAACTCCATAAGTGCATTGGCTTTATCTAAAGAACCAACATCAATAGTTAACATTCCTCCAAAACCATATTCTGCATTCATCATCTCTTTAAATAGGTTATGTGATGGATGAGAAGTTAAACCAGGATACACTGTTTTTAAACCATCAGCTGAAAATTTATTTGCCAAATACGTTGCATTTTTGCTGTGTTGCTTCATTCTAATATGAAGCGTTCTCATATTTTTTAAGATGGATGCTGCTCGTAAACTATCCATTGTAGAACCCAACAACATACAAGCACCATCATTTACATTTCTTAAATCGTTTATAAAGTCTTGTGTTCCACAAACCACACCACCAACAGTATCTGAAGAACCATTAATGAATTTTGTTAAACTATGAATTACAACATCTGCACCCAATTTTGCTGGTGAAATTGATAAAGGAGAAAATGTATTATCTACCACCAACTGCAAATTGTGTTTTTTAGCTAAAGCTGATAATCCTTTGATGTCTGCAACTTCCAAAAGAGGATTACTTACAGTTTCGCAATACAAAACTTTGGTGTTTTTTGTAATAGCAGCCTCAACAATATCTAGCTTTGTAATATCAACAAAACTAGTTGCTATACTCATTTTTGGCGCAAAGTTTTTTAAGAATGCATAAGTACCTCCATAAATAGTTCTGCTTGAAACAATATGATCTCCTGCTCCACACAATTGCATTAATACAGGAGTAATAGCTCCCATTCCAGAAGCAGTTACATTTGCGGTTTCTGTACCTTCCATAGCTGCTAAAGCTTCACCTAAATACAAATTTGAAGGTGTTGAATGACGTGAATACAAGTAACAACCATCTGCATTACCTTCGAAAGTATCGAACATAGTTTTTGTTGATAAAAAAGTATAGG
>CAXBAC010000076.1:0-9197 GCA_963973485.1 uncultured Polaribacter sp.
AAAAATAAATCTCTATGCATATCTGCTGTTAAACCTAGAGCTAAGGCTATAGAAATTCCACCTCTTAAACCACCCCAAGTCATTATTAAGTTTGTTTTCGGTACAAAATCTAGTTTTTTGTCAAATAGATTTATAGGCAAGAATAAAGAAATATATCTACAAGCTAAAACAATAGGTATTGCAATAAGACCAGCTAGAATATACTTACCTTCGAAAACCAAAACTAACATTTCCATACCAATTAATACGAAAAGTACTGCATTTAAAAGAATATCTAACAATTCCCAAAACTTATCTACATATCGTTCTGTAATTTTAGACATAGAATTTGCTCTTACAGTATCATTACCTACAATTAAACCAGCTGTAACCATGGCTAAAGGTGCAGATAAATGTAACTTGTGTGCTATTACAGTACCGCCCATAACTGCTGCTAGAGTAATAATCACTTCTATATCGTAATCATCTATAGATTTTATTAAGCGATAAGAAATCCAACCTAATAAAGCACCTAAAGCTACACCACCAATTACTTCCTGCCCAAATAATTGCATAACATCTGTAAAAGAAGTGTTCTCTACTCCTGAATTTGCTACTTGAAAAATAGTTAAGAAAATAACAACTCCTACTCCATCATTAAATAATGATTCACCTACTATTTTAGTTTCTAGCTTTTTAGGAACTCCTGCTTTTTTCAAAATTCCTAAAACAGCAATAGGATCTGTTGGAGAAATTAATGCCCCAAAAAGTAAACAATAGATAAAACTAATATTAAATTGTAGCGCTTGTAAAATGAAAAACATTGCTCCTCCAACTAAAAAAGTTGATGTTAACACTCCTAAAGTAGAAAACAGTAAAATTGGCCATCTTTGAATTTTAAGCTGCTCAAAATTAGTGTGCAAAGCTCCTGCAAACAGTAAGAAACTCAACATTTCGTCTAGTAAAACCGATTTAAAATCGATACTAGAAATTATTGACTTTTCTAAATTTAATAAGGTAGGATCAAAATAACTTAACAATAAAACACCCAAAGTAAAAATGATGGTAATAATCATTAAACCTATGGTATTAGGCAATTTTAAAAATTTAACATTTAAATAGCCAAAAATAGCTGATAAAAATATTAAAACTGTTGCTATAAAATAAGTATCCATATTAAAAATTTTCTGGTTGAAAGATATAAAAAAAGCATCAAGAAGGTAACTTGATGCTTTACTTTATTGTTTTTTTTGATACTAAAATTACATTACAAAAAGTCTTCTAGAACTCATCATGTCTGCAACTCTATCTCCAATTTCATGAAGTGCATCATCATTAGCTGCATTTTGTATTGCTTCATCAATAAAATCAACAACAGCTTTCATATCATCAACTTTTAAACCTCGAGTTGTAATTGCAGGTGTTCCAATTCTAATTCCAGATGTTACAAACGGACTTTTATCATCAAAAGGAACCATATTTTTATTTACAGTAATATCTGCTTTACCTAAAGCAATTTCTGCATCTTTTCCAGAAATATTTTTGTTTCTTAAATCAATCAACATACAATGGTTATCTGTTCCTCCAGAAATTAAATCATATCCTTTAGCAACAAATTCAGCAGCCATTGCAGCTGCATTTTCTTTAACTTGTATTTGATATTCTAAAAACTCATCTGTTAAAGCTTCACCAAAAGCAACTGCTTTTGCTGCAATAACGTGCTCTAAAGGTCCTCCTTGATTTCCAGGAAATACAGCTGAATTTAGTAAAGTAGACATCATTTTTGGTTTTCCAGATTTTAAAGTTTCTCCAAAAGGATTTTCAAAATCTTTACCAATCATAATAATTCCTCCTCTTGGACCTCTTAAAGTTTTATGAGTTGTAGACGTTACAATATGACAATGAGGAATTGGATCATTTAAAATACCTTTGGCAATTAAACCTGCAGGATGAGAAATATCTGCCATTAAAATTGCTCCAACAGAATCTGCAATTGCTCTAAAACGTTCAAAATCGATATCTCTAGAATACGCAGAAGCACCAGCAATAATTAAATTTGGTAATTCTTTTGTAGCTGTTTCTTGAATTTTATCATAATTTAAAACTCCTGTTTCTTTTTCTACTCCATAAAATGAAGTTTCGTACAATTTACCAGAAAAGTTTACAGGCGATCCATGAGTTAAATGCCCTCCATGAGATAAATCGAAACCTAAAATTTTATCACCAGGTTTTAAACAAGCAGCAAAAACTGCAGTATTGGCTTGCGAACCAGAATGTGGCTGAACATTCACATATTCTGCACCAAACAATTCTTTAGCTCTATCTATAGCAATTTGCTCTACAATATCAACAATTTCACAACCTCCATAATATCTTTTTCCAGGATATCCTTCTGCATATTTATTGGTTAAAACAGAACCTTGTGCCAACATTACTTGGTCACTAACAAAATTTTCTGAAGCAATTAACTCCAAACCATTTAACTGTCTTTCTTTTTCTTCCTGAATAAGATCAAAAATTTGATTGTCTATTTGCATTTTACATGTATTTATTAAAAGATCAAAAATACTTAAAATCGCATTCTAAAAGAAGGTATTTTAATGATGTTTTTAACAAGTTATTAATAATTATTCTTAATAGATTAAAGTAATCTTAAAATTGAATTTTTCATGAAATATTTGTTTTAAAATGACAAAAAATTATGTAGGTTTGAAGAAATAAAAATAGAAAAATGATTATAACAGCAAATAATCCAAAAAGAAAGTCTTGGTTAAAAGTAAAAGAAAATTCAGATTTCCCAATACAAAATATTCCTTTTGGAGTTTTTATAACAAGAGATGATATTATTACAATAGGAAGTAGAATTGGTGATTTTGCTATAGATTTAGGCGCTTTTCATCAATTGGGTTATTTTGATGGTATTCCATTAACAGACGATATGTTTTTGCAAGACAATTTAAATGATTTTATTGCAGATGGTCGTAAAACATGGAGGTTAGTTAGAAATAGAATTGCAGAAGTCTTTGATGTTACCAATGGTAGTTTAAGAGATAATGCAGACCATAAAGATAAGATTATCTTTAGAATGGATGAAGTAGAAATGTTACTACCTGTTGCAGTTGGTGATTATACAGACTTTTATGCAAGTAAAGAACACGCAACTAATGTTGGTTCTTTATTTAGAGATCCAGAAAATGCGTTATTGCCAAACTGGTTGCATATTCCTATTGGTTATCATGGAAGAAGTTCTTCTATAATACCTTCTGGAACACCAATTAGAAGACCTTATGGACAAACCAAACCTGCTGAAGGAAGTAATACTCCTGGTTTTGGGCCATCAAAATTATTAGATTTTGAATTGGAAATGGCGTTTATTACCACAGATGCAAATGTTTTAGGAGAAAGAATTCCTATAGAAGAAACCGAAGAATATATATTTGGTTTGGTACAATTTAACGATTGGTCTGCTAGAGATATTCAAGCTTGGGAATACGTACCATTAGGACCTTTCTTAGGTAAAAGTTTTGCATCAACAATATCACCTTGGATAGTAACTTTAGATGCTTTAGAGCCTTTTAGAACAGAAAATCCAAAACAAGTTCAAGAACCTTTACCATATTTAAAACAAGAAGGAAAAGGTAGTTACGATATTAATTTACAAGTAGGTATTAAGCCAGAAAATGGCGAAGAAACTGTTGTAGCGAAATCTAATTTTAAATACATGTATTGGACAATGGCTCAGCAATTGGCACATCATACTGTAAATGGTTGCCCAGTTGAAGCTGGAGATATGATGGGTTCTGGAACAATTTCTGGACCAACTAAAGACAGTTATGGTTCTATGCTAGAGTTAACATGGAAAGGACAAAATCCTATAAAATTAAAAGACGGTACTACTCGTAAATTTATCAATGATAATGATACTGTAATTATGAGAGCGCATTGTAAAAATGATAAAGTACGTATTGGTTTTGGAGAGTGTGTTGGTAAAGTTTTACCAGCTAAATAGAACAAATACGCTTTTAATTATACTAAAAAAGCTTCACAAATTGTGAAGCTTTTTTTAATTGAAAAATTGTAATGTTTAGACAAGCATTAATTTAGAGATTACAGTATCACCCAATTCATCGTTCATCATCTTTATAATTTTATCTTTACCATAACTTAATTCTTCTCTTAATACAGAAGAATTCAACTGAATAATTAAGGTCTTATTTTGCAATTTTACACTATTAGTATGTGTTGCAATTCCTGGGCCCATCATTTTATGCCAAGTTTCTTCAACTTTAATTTTTTGCATCCCTTTACTCAAATTGTTTTCTTTGATAAAAGTTTGCATTAAATCTTCTATAGAAAAAGAATCGTTTTCTCTTTTTGCCATTATTCTGTCAACTTTATACTTTTAAAATTATTTTTTCAGACATCAAACTTAAAAACTAAATACTACAATTTAAAAATTTGATACTGTTTATTACCTTGTTTTAAAATATTTTCTGTTCTGTCTGCATGGGTATCACTAATAAAAATTTGACCAAAATCATCATTATTAACCAAATCAATGATTTGCGAAACTCGATTTTCATCTAACTTATCAAAAATATCATCTAACAATAATATAGGAGTAATTTGTGCTTGTTGTTTTATAAACTCAAATTGCGCAAACTTTAGTGCTATTAAAAATGATTTTTGCTGACCTTGCGAACCAAATTTTTTTATAGGATAATTGCCAATCTCAAAACTTAAATCATCTTTATGAATTCCAACAGTGGTATATTGCAATATCTTATCTTTTTCTAAGGCTTTGTCTAACAAAGCAGTCATAGAAAAATCGTGTAACTGACTTTTATAAATTAAATTTACCTGTTCTTTATCACCAGAAATTATTTGATATTTTTCATTAAAAATAGGGATAAATTTCTCTAAAAAAGCCTTTCTAATTTCGTAAATTCTACTTCCATAAGAGGCTAGCTGTTCATTATAAATTTCTAGGTTTGAAGCATCAAAAACACGATTGGCAGCAAAATATTTCAACAATGCATTTCTCTGAGTTAACACTTTATTGTAAGCCATTAAATCTCTTAAATAGCTTTTGTTTTGTTGCGATATTACCCCATCAATAAACTTTCGTCTTCCATCACTACCTTCTGTAACTAAATCTCTATCTGCAGGAGAAATAATTACTAAAGGAAATTGTCCTATATGATCAGAAAACTTATCATAAGCTTTATCGTTTCTTTTTAAAACTTTCTTTTGTCCTTTTTTTAAACTACATATTATTTTCTCATTCCTATCATTTAACCTGTAGTTTCCTTCTATCATAAAAAAAGTTTCTCCATGTCTAATATTCTGAATTGCTACTGCATTAAAGTAACTCTTTGTAAAAGAAAGATAATAAATAGCATCTAAAACATTAGTTTTTCCAATACCATTATTACCAACAAAACAATTTATTTTCTCTTGAAAATCAAAAGATTGACTAGAAATATTTTTAAAGTTTACTAAAGAAAGGTGTTGTAAATACATGAATAAAAAATGTGGTTCAAAAGCGATTGCAAATTATTGAAAATTTTGCGAAATAACCGCTTTTAAAATCCAATTAAAAAAACTATTTTTGTCGCCACTAATTTTTAAGGAAATATGGCAACATACAAGAAAAAATACAAACCAGAAGGTAAAAAAGCTGAACAGCAAGTAGAGGAAATGGAAAGCACAACTGCTGAAGTATTTAATACTTTAGATGAAACTGCATCTAAATCTGAACAATGGATAGAAAAAAACAGCAAACTCTTATTTGGTGGTTTAATAGCTATTGTAGTTGTATTCTTAGTTTTCTTAGGATATAATAAATATATCGTAGAACCAAACGAATTAGAAGCTTCTAACGAATTAGCTTTTCCAAGAAAATATTTTGATGAAGCTGCAACTGCAGGTTCTGGTATTGATTCTTTATTAAACTTAGGCTTAGAAGGAGCAGAAGGTAAATATGGCTTCTTAGATATTGCTGATGCTTATAGTAATACAGATGCTGGAAACTTAGCTAATTATTATGCTGGCGTTTCTTATTTACAAATGAAAGACTATGAAAAAGCAATTGAATATTTAAATAAATTCAATTCTGATAATGCTATGTTAAATGCAGTTTCATTAGGTGCTATAGGAGACGCTTTTTCAGATATAGATCAACAAGAAGATGCTTTAGATTATTATGAAAAAGCAGCAAATGTAAAAAGTAACGAATTTACAACTCCACTATTTTTATACAAAGGTGCACAAACTGCCATGTTGTTAAAAGATTACGATAAAGCAGAAGCAATGTTTACAGAGATTAAAGATAAATACCCAAACTCTGAACAAGGAAGAGATATTGAGAAATTTATCAACGCTGCAAAATATGCTGAGAAATAAGTAGGCAGTAAAACAGTAACAGTTGGCAGTTATCAGCTAACTAAATACTAGAACTGAAAACCGAAAACTAAAAAAATGGCAACAACAAATTTATCTTATTATGATAAAGCAACAATCCCAAATGCGAAACCTTTTCGATTTGGGATTGTTGTTTCAGAATGGAATCCTGAAATTACACAAAACTTAAAAAAAGGTGCAATTGAAGCACTTTTAGACTGTGGAGCATTAAAAGGAAACATAGTTTCTTGGGATGTTCCTGGAAGTTTTGAATTAGTGTACGGTTGTAAAAAGATGATACAAACTCAAAAAGTTGATGCAATTGTTGCCATTGGAAATGTAATTCAAGGAGAAACCAAACACTTCGATTTTGTTTGTGAAGGTGTAACTCAAGGAATTATAGATTTAAATGTTAAGTATGATGTGCCTGTTATTTTCTGTGTACTTACAGACAATACCAAACAACAATCTTTAGATAGATCTGGAGGCAAATTAGGTAACAAGGGTATTGAATGTGCTGTTGCAGCTATAAAAATGGCAGCAATTAAAAATGCAGATAGAACTTCTGAGAATATTGGTTTTTAAAAAAACTACAATTCATTACTTTTAAGAATACTTTTAACAGCTTTCTTTCATGTATTCCTTTTAATTATTTAAATTTGGATACGTTAAAATTGGTATAATAATTGACGTTTACAAACTAAATATTTACCAATTATTTTCTAAAACTATGGGATTTTTAAAAAGAACAAATAAAAAATTTGATTACCAACCTCGTTATTATAAAGGAGAAGGAAGCCCTTATAAAATTGAGCATAAATTGGATAAATTCAGAACCACAACAGGTAAAAACAAAGGGTTGAAATCTAAATTTTCTGATGCTATAAACGAGTTTAAAAATTCTGATAAAGGCACAAATAAAACCATTATATATATCGCTTTAATTTTAGTTTTTCTCTTTTTGTATATCATAGATTTTGACCTTTCTATATTTTTTACCAAATAATGTCAGACATCATTCAACTTTTACCAGATCATGTAGCTAATCAGATAGCTGCAGGAGAAGTCGTGCAAAGACCAGCTTCTGTAGTTAAAGAATTATTAGAAAATGCTATAGATGCAGGTGCTACAAGTATAAAGCTTTTATTAAAAGACGCAGGTAAAACTTTAATTCAAGTAATTGATGATGGTAAAGGAATGAGTGCTACAGATGCTAGAATGTGTTTTGAAAGACATGCAACTTCTAAAATTCAAAAAGCTGAAGATCTATTTAATTTATGTACTAAAGGTTTTAGAGGAGAAGCCTTAGCTTCTATTGCTGCAATTGCGCATGTAGAACTAAAAACCAAACAAGAAAACGAAGAATTAGGCACTTGTTTAAAAATTGAAGGAAGTAAAGTTATTTCTCAAGACTTTATTTCTACAGGAAAAGGTGCTAGTATAGCCGTTAAAAACTTATTTTATAATATTCCTGCTCGTAGAAACTTTTTAAAATCTGATACTGTTGAAACCAGACATATTATTGATGAGTTTCAAAGAGTTGCTTTGGCACATCCAAATATTGCATTTTTAATGCATCATAATAACAATGAGGTTTATCATTTAAAAGGTGGGAATTTAAGACAGAGAATTGTAGCTGTTTTTGGTGGTAAAATGAACGAAAAGTTAGTGCCAATTAATGAGCAAACAGATATTTTAAATATTGAAGGTTTTGTTGCAAAACCTGAGTTTTCTAAAAGAAAAAGAGGAGAACAATTCTTTTTTGTAAATGATCGTTTTATAAAAAGTTCGTATTTAAATCATGCAGTTGTAAATGCTTTTGATGGACTAATTGAACAAGGTTCACATCCCTCCTATTTTCTGTACTTAAAAGTACCTGCAAATACTATTGATATCAACATACATCCTACTAAAACAGAAATAAAATTCGATAATGAAAAGGCATTGTATGCCATGCTTAGAGCAACTGTTAAACATAGTTTAGGGCAATATAATGTTGCTCCAGTGTTGGATTTTAATAGAGATTCAAACTTAGACACAGCTTATCATTTAAATAAAAATAACGTAAAAGGGTCTACACCAAAAATTACTGTAGACCCAGATTTTAATCCTTTTAAGGAAGAAAAACAAAAAGAAATCAATTTTCCATTTAAAAGAGAGCAAGGTAACCAAAGTTGGGAATCATTATATACTACTGTTGATACAACAACTGACATTAAACAAGAAGAGTTATTTGAAAATAATGAAGTAAAAACTCAGAAAACGTTTCAAATACAGCGTAAATATGTGATGAGTTTGATAAAATCTGGAGTTGTTTTAATTCATCAATCTTTAGCACATCAACGAGTGTTGTATGAGGAATTTTTAGAAAGTATTACAGTTAAAGAAGCAAACAGTCAACAATTACTGTTTCCTGTAAAAATTTCATTTTCATCACAAGAAGTAGAAATGATTTATACGATAAAAACAGAACTAGAAAATGCTGGTTTTTCTTTTGATGAATTTACAAAAGATAGTGTTACTATAAAAGGTATTCCTGTTTCTGTTACTGAAAGTAAAATTACCATTATTTTAGAAGAACTGTTAAATGATATGAATTTAGAAGTGCCAGATGCAAGTTTTAGTCATTTTGATATTATGGCTAAATCTTTTGCAAAAACTTTATCAATAAAAACAGGCACTCAACTTTCTGAAAAAGAACAAGAAAATTTAGTAGATAATTTGTTTTCTTGTAAAGAGCCAAGTATTTCACCTTTTGGAAAACCAACATTTAAAACGTTAACTTTAAACGAAATAGACAATCTATTTAATAGCTA
>CAXBAC010000077.1:0-9173 GCA_963973485.1 uncultured Polaribacter sp.
TTTATAGCAACTGTGCCTTTTAAAAGCTTATAGATATAGTAAAGTAGTATAGCTACTAATAAAATATCTAATACATCTAGAAAAGAAAATTCTACAAAATCTAACATGTAAAAAACTATTGATTTTAGGTAAAAGTACTAATTAAATTTGTGAGTACAATATCTATAATTTTCAAAGACCCTAATCAATAATTAAAAGAAAAGAACTTCTTTAAAGAAAGAATAGGTTGTTTTATTTATAACTTTAAAATTACTTTTAATCTTAATTATTTGATTATACAATTTATAAACCATTCTTTAGGTAACTTTTTGTAATTTTATGACAACAACTAATTACTTATCATGAAGAAATACTTTTTATTTATTATTACAAGTTTATTTGTTTTTGTTTCTTGCGATTTACAAAAACAAACCGAAGAAAAAAAAGATACTTATGTAGTAGATAACTACACCAAAAAAGAAGTTGATATTGTTATGAGAGATGGTGTTAAGCTACACACCACTATTTATGCTCCAAAAGATACATCAAAAGAATATCCAATTTTAATGCAAAGAACACCATACAGTTCTGCACCTTATGGACAAGGTAAAATGAAAACTAAAATTGGTCCAAACGTTCATTTAATGAAAGAAGGTAATATTGTAGTGTATCAAGATGTTAGAGGACGTTGGATGAGTGAAGGAGTTTATGACAATATGCGTGCTTATATTCCTAATAAAAAAGAAAATGAATCAGACGAAGTTTCAGACACTTATGACACCATAGATTGGTTAGTTAAAAATGTAGAAAACAATAATGGAAATGTTGGAACTTGGGGTATTTCTTATCCTGGGCATTATGCAACAGTTTCTACAATAGACGCGCACCCTGCTTTAAAAGCAGCTTCTCCTCAAGCTTGTATTGGCGATTTTTTCTTTGATGATTTTCATCATAATGGAGCTTTTTTATTGAGTTATTTTAGAGCTGTTTCACTTTTTGGAACCTATAAAGATACTCCAACAGATTCAGCTTGGTATTCTTTTCCAGAAATGAATTCACAAGATCAATATCAATTTTTCTTAGACAAAGGTCCTCTAAAAAACTTAAACGAGTATTTTCAATATGATAAATTAGATGTAAATGCAACAGCATCTCAAGATAAAATAGATGATTTCTTTTGGAAAGAAATTGTAGAACATCCAAATTACGATTCAGTTTGGCAAAGTAAAGGTATAATTCAGCATATGGATAAAGTGCCAAGTACAGTAGCAACTATGATTGTTGGTGGTTGGTTTGATGCAGAAGATTTGTACGGTCCTTTAGAAACTTACAAAGGCATAGAAAAAAACGGTAAAGACAACTATAATACTATGGTTTTTGGTCCTTGGGATCATGGAAAATGGGCAAGAAATACGGTTAAAAATACAGTAGGAAACTATTATTTTGGTGATTCTATTTCACTAAAATTTCAATCAGAAATCGAAACCAAGTTTTTCAATCATTTCTTAAAAGGAAAAGGTGATAAAAATACAGGATTACCAGAAGCGTATGTTTTTGATTCTGGTAAAAAAGAATGGAAATCTTATGATGCTTGGCCTCCTAAAAATGTGGAGAAAGTAGACTGGTTTTTATCAGAAAATCAAGAATTAACATCAAGTAAAAAAGCTGTAAAAGGTGTTGATTTTATTAGTGATATTAAAAGACCTGTACCATATTCAGAAGATATTAAAACCGTATTCACACCTCGTAAATACATGACAGACGATCAGCGTTTTGCAGCAAGAAGACCAGATGTTTTGGTTTTTGAAACAGATGTTTTGACTGAAGATTACACACTTGCTGGCGATATTTTAGCAAAACTTAAAGTAGCAACTACAGGTTCTGCTGCAGATTGGATTGTGAAAGTTATTGATGTGCATCCTTCAGACACAGAAGAAGATAATGAAACTTTACAAGATCATTTAAAAATGAGTAATTATCACTTAATGGTTAGAAGTGAAGTTTTAAGAGGGCGTTTTAGAAATAGTTTCGAAAACCCTGAGCCATTTACACCAAACAAAAAAACAGACGTAAATATTAAGTTACAAGATGTTTTTCACACCTTTAAAAAAGGGCATAAACTACAAATTCAAGTGCAAAGTACTTGGTTTCCTTTAATAGATTTAAATCCGCAAACTTATGTAGATAACATTTACAAAGCAGACGAAGCAGATTTTAAAACCCAAACACACACAGTTTTTACAGACTCTAGTATCGAATTTTCAGTATTAAAATAAAAAAAGATGAGAAAAATATTTTACTTAATGTTGCTTTTGGTTATGGCTTGTAACTCAAAACAGCAAAGAACAGCAGAAGAACAACGTTGGGAAAAACATGCTGAAAATGCAGAAATAATTAGAGATGATTTTGGTGTACCCCACATTTATGGAAAGTCAGATGCAGACGCAGTTTTCGGACTATTATATGCACAAGCAGAAGATGATTTTAATAGAATAGAACGTAATTATACATGGGCAATAGGAAGATTGGCTGAAGTTGAAGGTGAGAAATCTTTGTATAGCGATTTGAGAGCAAGGTTATATATGACAAAAGATGAGGCAATTGAAAACTATAACAATAGCCCTAAATGGCTTCAAGAATTGTGTGTTGCTTTTGCAGATGGTTTAAATTATTACTTAGCAACTCATCCAGAAGTAAAACCTAAACTAATTACGCATTTTGAACCATGGATGCCAATGTATTTTAGTGAAGGCTCAATAGGAGGTGATATTGAGAGAGTTTCAACAAGAAAAATAAAAGAATTTTATGAACCAAATTTAGAATTAGCTATTTCTAATGGTTTAATTAGAACTGCAGATGATGAACCAAGAGGTTCTAATGGATTTGCAATTGCAGGTTCAAAAACAAAATCTGGAAATGCGATGTTGCTAATCAACCCTCATACTTCTTTTTTCTTTAGAGGTGAAGTTCATGTAGTTAGCGAAGAAGGTTTAAATGCATATGGAGCTGTTACTTGGGGGCAATTTTTTGTTTATCAAGGTTTTAATGAAAAAACAGGTTGGATGCATACATCAACAGGAACAGATATTATTGATGAATTTGAAGAAGCCATCGTAAAAGATGGAGCTAAAATTTCATATAAATATGGTGATGAATTGAGACCTGTAGATTCGATTAAAGTAAAATTAAATTATAAGACTCAAGATGGTTTAAAAGAAAAATCGTACACAATGTACAGAACTCATCATGGACCAATTACTCACAAAAATGATGATAAATGGGTTTCTACAGCCTTAATGTGGAGTCCAATTAAAGCTTTGGAACAATCATTTACAAGAACAAAAAAAGCGAATCATGATGAGTTTAATGAGATGATGGATATTAGAACAAACTCATCTAACAATACAGTTTATGCAGATGCAGATGGAACTATAGCCTATTACCATGGAAACTTTATACCAAAAAGAAATGAAAATTTTGATTACACAAAACCAGTTGATGGTAGCAATCCAGATACAGATTGGCAAGGTTTACATGACTTAGAAGATAATATCATGGTGTTAAACCCTCCAAATGGATGGATTCAAAATTGTAATTCCACACCTTTTACAAGTGCTCTAGAATATAGCCCAAAAAAGGAAGATTATCCAGCATATATGCATTCGTTTCCCGAGAATTATAGAGGCATTCATGCAATTCCTTTGCTAACAAAAGCATCAGACTTAACACTAGATTCATTATTAGACTTAGCTTACGATTCTTACTTACCTGGAGCTGAGGTTTTAATAAACGGATTATTAGATGCAGCACAAAAATCACCAGTAAAAAGTAGAGAAGCCAAAGAAGCTCTAGAATTACTTAAAAAATGGGATTTTAGAGTTTCAGAAAATTCTGTAGGTATGACTTTAGCTCAATTTTATAGAAATGCTTATTTCAGTTCTGGAAAAATTCCTAGAATGAAAGGGAACAAGAGAATGAGTAGGTTAGGTAGATATGAATATATGAGTAAAACAGCCTCTCCAAAAGAAAGACTTGCTATTTTTCAGCAAAGTTTAGAAAAATTAGAATCAGATTTTGGTACGTGGAAAACTCCTTGGGGAGAATTTAATCGCTATCAAAGAAATGATGGAAAAATTCAACAAGATTTTGATGATGCAAAACCAAGTATACCAGTTGGAATGGCATCTAGTTCTTGGGGTGCTTTAGCCTCTTTTGGAACACGTTTTGGAAAAAACACAAAACGTCAATATGGAACATCAGGTAATAGTTTTGTTGCTGTTGTTGAATTTGGTGATAAAGTTAAAGCAAAGTCAATGTTGGCTGGAGGCCAAAGTAGTGATGTGAACTCACCTCATTTTTCAGATCAATCTCAACGATATGCAGATAAAGATTTTAAAGAAGTTGCTTTTTACAGAGATGACGTTTTAAAAAGAGCAAAATCAACCTATCATCCAGGAAATAAAAAATAACTTATATGAAAACACTTTTAAAATTAGTATTCGCATTTTTAATATCCATAGCTGTAAATGCACAAGAAGCAAAACCAGTTTTTAAAGATGGTGAAGCGCAAATAGTTGAAGCATTTAAAGATCCTTCAAAATGGATTCGTCATGATTTATGGGTAGAAACCAATTTTGACACAGATGGTGATGGAAAAATGGATAGAATGCATGTTGATGTAACTAGACCTGCACAAACTGAAAATGGTTTAAAATTACCTGTAGTTTACGAATCTAGTCCTTATTATGCAGGAACTGCAGGTAATGAAGAAGGCTTATTTTGGGATGTAAAACATGAAATTGGCGAAAAAACAAAACAAAGAACAAGAGTTCAGGTTAAAAGACGAGGAAAAAGACCTATCATTTCCAACTCACAAATCAAAACTTGGGTTCCTAGAGGATATATTGTTGTACATTCTTCATCACCAGGAACAGGTTTGTCTGATGGAGCACCAACTGTTGGAGGAGATAATGAATCTCTGGCTCCAAAAGCAGTTATAGAATGGTTGAATGGAAAAGCAAAAGGATACAAATCTAGAACAGGTAATGAAGAAGTAAAAGCCTATTGGTCTACAGGAAAAGTAGGTATGACAGGTACTTCTTATAATGGTACAATTCCTCTAGCAGCTGCAACAACTGGTGTAGAAGGTTTAGAAGCAATTATTCCTGTAGCTCCAAATACATCTTATTACCACTACTATCGTTCAAATGGTTTGGTTCGTTCTCCAGGAGGTTATTTAGGAGAGGATGTTGATGTACTTTATGATTTCATCCACAGTGGAAAAGAAGAAAATAGAGCGCGAAATAATAAAGTTATTCGTGACACAGAAATGGCAAATGGAATGGATAGAGAAACTGGAGATTACAACGATTTTTGGGCTGGTAGAGATTACTTGAATGATATGAAGCCAATGAAAGCAGCTTTGTTAATGTCTCATGGTTTTAATGATTGGAATGTGATGCCAGAACATAGTTATAGAATTTATAAGAAAGCTTCAGAAATGGGCTTACAAACTCAAATTTATTACCATCAAAATGGTCATGGAGGCCCACCACCAATGAAAATGATGAATCGTTGGTTTACACGTTATTTACATGGAGTTGAAAATGGAGTAGAGAATGACCCTAAGTCTTGGATAGTTAGAGAAGATGATAAAAGATCTAAACCAACTGCTTATAAAAACTATCCAAATCCAGCTGCAAAACCAATTACTTTTTATTTAAAAGCTGGTTCTCCAGGAATAGGTAGTTTAGCTATTAATAAATCAGCATCAAAAGGCACTGAAACCTTGGTAGACAATTATTCTTTTTCGTCTGAAGCTCTAGCAAAAGCAGAATATACAAATCATCGATTATTATATATATCTCCAGTATTAAAAGAAGATATTCATATTTCTGGTTTGGCATCAATAACTATAAAAGCTGCAAGTTCAAAACCAGCTGTAAATTTATCTGTTTATTTGGTTTCATTACCTTGGAATAATGGTAGAAATTCAAAAATTACAGATAATATTATAACTCGTGGTTGGGCAGATTTACAAAATTATAAATCATTAACAGAAAGTGAACCTCTAGAGCCAGGTAAGTTTTATGAAATGACTTTTGATTTACAGCCAGATGATCAAATTATAAAAAAAGGACAACAAATTGGCTTAATGATTTTTTCTAGTGATAATAATTACACATTATTGCCAAAACCAGGAACTGAGTTAACTGTAGATTTAGAAGGTACAAAAATTACAATACCTATTGTTGGTGGTACAGCTGCTTTTAAAAAAGCTACTGATTAATTTTTTAAATTCATGAAACAAATTCTTGTCAGTAAAAATCGTATTGTTTTTTTAAGTATTGTTTTAGTCACCATTTTCTCTTATGGTCAAAATATAAAAAAACATCAATGGGAAAACAGAGTTCTTCTAATTTTTTCAGAAGACAAAAACAGTCAAGAATTTAAAAATCAAATAGAAATTTTAAAAAAAGAGAAACAAGGTTTAAAAGAAAGAAAATTGATAATTTATCAGTTTTCAAAAAATCAATTTACTACTAATTTTAATTCAGTTTGGTGTTCATCAAACTTATCAATCAAAAAATACGTAAATAGAAATGAAGATTTCAAAGTAATTTTGATTGGTTTAGATGGAGGCGAAAAATTAGCACAAAACACTATTTTAACTACAGAAAAACTTTTTTCAATTATTGATGGAATGCCAATGAGAAAACGTGAAGTTAGAAATAATAGATAACAGCCAAACATGAGTGAAAAATTAATTTACGGAATTCAGCAAATAGGTGTTGGAGTTCAAAATGCTGAGCTTGCTTTTAAATGGTATGCTCAAAATTTAGGTGCAGATGCACTTATTTTTGATGATAGTAATGAAGCTACATATATGGCAAAATATATGGGTGGAAAACCAAGGAGTAAAAGAGCTTTACTAGCATTAAATATGCAAGGTGGAGGAGGTTATGAAATTTGGCAATATAAAAACAGAAAACCATCTGCACCTAAAAATGAATTTCAAGTAGGAGATTTAGGTATTCATTTTCCAGTAATTAAATCTAATAATATTCTAAAAACGTATCAAGTTTTACATTCTAGGAATGTAAATATACTTTCTGATATAGTTTTAGAGCCAGATAACATCAAATCTTTTTTTATTAAAGATCCTTTTGATAATATTTTAAAAATAAAAGAATTTTCTAATTTTTACAGCAATCAAAAAAAATCTATTGCAGGCATATATGCAGCAGCAATTGGTGTTTCTAATATTGATGAATCATTAGAACTATATTCAGAAATATTAGGTTATGACACTGTTATTTACGATAAAACTGCTGTGTTTGAAGATTTAAAACCTTTAAATAATGGTGATAAAACGTTTAGAAGAGTTTTGCTTGGTCACTCAGAAAAAAGAACGGGTGGTTTTGCAAATTTGTTTGGCGAAAGTCAAATTGAATTGATTCAAGCCTTAGAAAATAAGCCAAATAAAATCTTCGAAAATCGTTTTTGGGGAGATTTAGGCTACATTCATTTATGTTTCGATATTAAAAATATCAAACAACTATCTAAAGAATGTGCAAGTAAAGGAGTTCCTTTTCAAGTTTTGAGTGATGAATCTTTTGATATGGGAGATGCCAATGGTCATTGGGGTTATATAGAGGATTTTGATGGTACTCTTATTGAATTTATTGAAACCAATAAAGTTCCTCTTATAAAAAAAGTTGGATTAAATATCAATCTAAAAAATAGAAACCCTAAAAAACCATTACCAAATTGGATGATTAAAGCTATGAACTTAAAAAGAGTAAAAAAGTTCAAAGAATAATCTATCTTATCAACTAATTTATACTATTTATGGATTTTGATATTGTAATTATTGGAGCAGGTTTATCTGGAATTGGAGCTGCTTGTCACTTAGAAAGAAAAAATCCTGATAAGAAGTATAAAATTCTGGAAGCAAGAGAAGAAATAGGTGGTACTTGGAGTTTGTTTAAATATCCAGGTATTCGTTCAGATTCTGATATGTATACTTTTGGCTATTCTTTTAAAACTTGGGATGATGATAAGTCTTTTGCAGATGCACCATCAATTTTAAAATATTTGAATGAAGCTGCAGAAGAATATGATGTTAAAAAGCATATTACATTCAGTCAGAAAGTCATTCACTATAATTTTGATACTTCTGCCAATTTATGGACAATTATAGCTGTAAATCCAAATACTAAAGAAGAAACAAAATACACATCTCAATACATTTTTAATGCTAGTGGATATTACAACTACGATACTGGCTATACTCCAGAATTTAAAGGTTTCGAAAATTTTAAAGGACAATTTTTACATCCGCAAAAATGGGATGCTAAGCTAAATTATAAAAATAAAAAAGTAGTAGTAATTGGTAGTGGAGCAACAGCAGTAACAATAGTTCCAAAAATTGCAGATGAAGTAGAAAAAGTAACTATGTTGCAGAGATCACCAACATATATTGCAGCATTACCTAACAAAGACAAAATTGCGAAGTTTATTAAAAAAATATTGCCAAGTAAAATTGCTCATACAACTGTAAGAGGTAAAAATATTTTGGCTGACATGCTTTTTTACAATTTGTGTAGAAAATTCCCAAAAACAATGAAAAAAGTAGTGTTGAAAGGAATTAAAAAGGAATTGGGTGATTTTCCATTAGAACCTCATTTTTCTCCAGATTACAAACCTTGGGATCAACGTTTTTGTTTAGTTCCTGATGGCGATTTTTTTAAAGCCATTAAAAAAGGAAAAGCTTCTGTAGAAACTGATATAATTGATACGTTTACAGAAAAAGGAATCTTATTAAAATCTGGTAAACTATTAGAGGCAGATATAATTATTAGTGCAACTGGTTTAAAACTACTACCTTTTGGAGGAGCAAAAATATCTCTAAACAATACACCTTTTAATATTACCAAACAGTTTATTTATAAAGGTTTAATGTTAAGTGAACTACCAAACTTCTTTGTTTTTGCTGGTTATACAAATGCCTCCTGGACTTTAAAAAGCGATTTAACAAGTGAGTATATTTCTAGAATGTTAAAATTTTTAGACAAAAACAATTATAAATCTGTTCATGCTAAAGTTATAGAAGAGCATTTAGGCGAACTTCCTATTAACAGCACTCCAGCTAAAGTCAAAAAATCTTTAGAAGATCAAATTAAATCTGAGGC
>CAXBAC010000078.1:0-9165 GCA_963973485.1 uncultured Polaribacter sp.
CTATCTATAGTTGTAATTGAAAATGCTGAGTAATTTTGTAGAATAACCTCTAAAATTTTCTTGCTTCTTACTTGTATTGTGGGCTTATCAACAGTTATTTCATTACAAATTATTTGAAACAAATCGTTTTCTTTACCAGCAGCAAATTCTTCTAAATTAGAAAGTACACGCTCTTTCATTTCACCAGCAGCTTTGTTGGTAAATGTTATTGCTAAAACTTTTTGAAACGTAAAAATATCTTCAGAACTTAAAAGTACTTTTAGATATTCTTTTACAAGTGTAAATGTTTTTCCACTACCTGCAGAGGCATTGTAAACTTGAAAAGGTGCAGTATTAATCACAGAATTATTTTATTGCAAAATACTCTTTTTAACTGCGAATGCCAAAAGCTAAAAGAAAGAATTAAGACTAAAGTAAACTATGATTTTTTTTAGTTAGCCTAAACCAACATCTAAAGACATCATGACAATAAAACCACCAATAAAGCCAAGTGTAGCAATATCTGTATACTTATCTCTTTGAGTTTCTGGTATAACTTCTTCTACCACAACAAAAATCATTGCACCAGCTGCAAAAGCTAAAGCATAAGGTAAAATTGGCGTAAAAAAAGAAACTGCTAAAGCCCCTAAAACTGCTGCAAATGGCTCTACAATTGCAGACAACTGCCCAAACCAAAAACTTTTAAATCTAGAAACTCCTTGTCTTCTTAAAGGCATTGCTACTGCAAAACCTTCTGGAAAATTCTGAATTCCAATACCTATTGCCAAAGAAATAGCAGCAATTATCATTTCTGTTTGTTCTACACCTACCAAAGTTGATGCTGCTCCAAATAAAACTCCAACTGCTAATCCTTCTGGAATATTATGCAACGTAATTGCCAAAACCAATAACGTAGTTTTATGCCATTCTGTTTTTACCCCTTCTGCTTCATTTTCTTTAAAGTTAATGTGTAAGTGAGGCAAAATTTTATCCATTCCAAATAATGCTAATGCACCTAACGCAAAACCAATTGCTGCTGGTATTACTTTTACAAAGCCTTCACCTGGACTGTTTTCAATTGCTGGCGATAACAAACTCCAAAAACTTGCAGCAACCATTACACCTCCTGTAAAACCCAACATGCCATCTAACACAGCTCTATTCATTTTTTTAAAAAAGAACACCAAAGCTGCTCCTAAAGCTGTTAACCCCCAAGTAAACAAAGAAGCATATAATGCTGCTTGTATTGGATGTTCTTTTCCAAAAGCCACTAATTGATCGAAAAAATTCATGATTTTTTTATGTATAAGTTATTTCCTATTTTTTTTGATATTGATATTTTTTTGGCATCAATTAAGATAGATAAAGAATCATCAAAATCTTCTTTTTCTAAAACTTCTATATGCTTTCCTAAGGTGATGCCTTTTTTATCTAAGTACTGTAAAAATTCTGATGAAGAATCATTTACTCCAACACAAATTCCTGTTTCTTTTTCTTTTAATGTTGACAACAACACCTTTTCGATTATATTTAAATTTCCATTTTTATCAGGAATTGGATCTCCATGAGGATCTTGAGTTGGGAAACCCAATAAAGCATCTAATTCATTAATTAATTTTTTAGATTTTATATGTTCTAATTGTTCTGCAACTTCATGAACCTCATCCCAAGTAAAATTTAATTTTTCTACTAAAAAAACTTCCCAAAGCCTATGTTTTCTAACAATATTAGCAGCTGTTTTTTTTCCAAAATCTGTAAGTGTTACTCCTTGATATTTTTTATATAAAACAACCTCTTTGTCTGATAACTTTTTAACCATATCTGTAACAGAGGAAGCTTTAGTATCTAAACTCTTTGCTATAGCGTTTGTACTAATTCCTTTTTTAGAATCAGACTCTAAATGATATATCGCTTTTAAATAATTTTCTTCAGATTGCGTAAACATTATACTATTTTAAGTTGCGCAAAGATAAACTTTTTATTGAAATGAAATATATTTTTAGATAAGACTAAAAATAATTTTTATATTTGCAAAAACTTTTAAAATGAAGATTAAATTTTTATTTATTTGCTTATTTTTTTATGGTATTAGTTTTAGCCAAACTTTAAGTGGAAAAGTTACTACAGATGAAGGCAGCCCAATACCTTTTGCTTCTATTTTAGTTGAAAATAGCAAGCTAGGAACAGTTTCTGATAAAAATGGATTTTATAAGTTAAAAAATTTACCTCAAGAATTTAAAATAATAGTAAGTTATCAAGGTTTTAGAAGAGTTATTAAGTCTGTAAATTTTACTTCAACAGAAAGTAAAGTATTAAATATTGTACTAATTGAAGATCAACTAGGTTTAGAGGAAGTTGTTGTTACTGCAACTAGAAATAGGGTTGAAAGAAGAAAAGCACCAGTTGTTGTTTCTACAATAAAACCAAGATTATTGCAAGCAACACAATCTTTATCTATGGCAGATGGATTGAATTATGCTCCTGGAATTCGTGTTGAAAATAATTGTCAAAATTGTGGATTTACCCAAGTAAGATTAAATGGTTTAGGAGGTGGCTATACTCAAGTATTATTAAACAGTAGACCAGTTTTTACCTCATTAATTGGGGTTTATGGTTTAGAACAAATACCTACAAATATTATTGAAAGAATAGAAGTGGTTAGAAGTGGTGGTTCTGCTTTGTATGGCTCTAGTGCAATAGCTGGTACTGTTAACGTAATTACTAAAGACCCTATTTTAAATACTTGGGAAATTGGCACTAATTTAGCTTTAATTGATGGTAATACTGCAGATAGAACTTTAACCTTTAACAACTCTTTAGTTTCAGATGATTTAAATAGTGGAGTTTCTTTCTTTGGTAATTATAGAAATAGAGATGCTTTTGATGCTAATGGTGATGGATTTACAGAATTAGTAACTTTAAAAAACACTACAGTTGGTGCGAATGCTTTCATAAATCCAACAGAAAAAAGTAAAATTTCTTTAGACTTAGCTTCAATTCAAGAATACAGAAGAGGAGGAAATAAACTAGATTTAGCTCCTCAATTTACAGATATTACAGAAGAATTAGATCATGATACATTTATTGGGGGTTTAGAATATGAATTATACAACAATGACGATTCTCAGAAGATTGAAATTTACACTTCTGTATCACATACAAATAGAGACAGTTATTATGGAGGTTTGGGAGGTAGTTACACAAAACAAGATAGTATAACAGCAAATAATGCATTTGGTAAAACCAAAGATTTAGCTTGGATAAACGGTTTACAGTTTACTAAAGTTTTAAAAAATGAAGATGTATTCACAGTAGGTTCTGAATACAACCACACAAATACTAGAGACGAAATTCTAGGTTATAATAGGTTAATAGATCAAACAGTAAATTCATTTGGAATTTATGCTCAATACGAATGGAAACCTTCAGAAACATTTACTGCTTTAATAGGTACTAGGTTCGATAATGTTTCCGTAAATGGAAATTATGGTGTAGGAAATATTGAAAGGTCAATAGATATCAATCAAAATGCTTTTTCACCACGTTTAACCCTGTCTTATCAAATAACAGAGGCTTTAAAATTTAGAGGTGGTTATGCAAGAGGTTTTAGAGCTTCACAAGCATTTAATGAAGATTTACATATTTCTAGTGTTGGTGGAGAACCTCTCTTTGTTATACTTTCTGATAATTTAAAAACCGAGTATTCAAATGCATTTACAGGTTCTTTTAACTATTCTAAAAACATCAATTTACTACAAATGGATTTTCTTTTAGAAGGTTTTTACACAACTTTAGAAAACCCTTTTACACTCGTAAGTACTGGAGCAACATTACCAAATGGATCTATTTTAGAAGAAGTTAGAAATGGTTCTGGAGCAAGTGTGTATGGTACAAATTTTGAATTTGGTGTGTCACCAAACAAGAAACTACAATTTCAAATAGGAGGTACTTTACAAAAAACTAACTATGTTGAGCCTCAGATTGTATTTGAGGCTGATGGATCTGTGCCAAATGAAACAGATATTGTAGTTAATGAATTTTTAAGAAATCCTGATTTTTACGGGTATTTAAGCACTGCTTGGCTACCAAATGAAAAATTTAACTTAGACCTAACAGGAACGTATACTGGTTCTATGATTGTACCTTTAGTAATAAGTGATACTGGTTTTTTACAATTAAATGAAGTTAATTCTTTCTTTGATTTAAATTTAAAAGTTGAGTCTCATTTTGATTTTAATGAAAACTTTATGACTACTTTTTCTATAGGTGTAAAAAACATATTTAATAGCTACCAAAATGATTTTGATATGGGTCCAACAAGAGATTCAGATTATGTGTATGGTCCAAATGCCCCAAGAACATTTTTTATAGGTATTAAGTTTGGTAAATTGCATTAAAATGAAAAAATATCGTTTGTTTTTTGTGTTTTTTTTGATGTTCCTTGCAGCAAATACTACAGCTCAAAATGAGAAAATTAATTGGATTTCTTTTGAACAACTAGAGGATTCTTTAGCTATAAAACCTAAAAAAGTGTTTATTTCTTTTTATGCAGATTGGTGTACATACTGTAAAAAAATGGACAAAGTTGCTTTTAAAGATAAGGAAATAATAGCCATTTTAAATTCAGAATATTATGCTGTAAAAATGAATGCAGAAACCACAAAGACCATAGTTTTTGATGGTAAGAAATATACAAACCAACAACTTGGTAAATCAAGAAACCCTACACATCAAATACCTTTACTACTTGCCTCTAGAAAAAACACTCCTTTTTCTTTACCCGCAAATTTAATATTAAACAAAGATTTTTTAATCGAAAAAAGATCTTTCGAATATTTATCTCCCAAAAAACTTTTAAATTTTTTAAGAAATTAATGTTTCATATCCCAAAGTCTTGGGCGCATATTTCTAGGTTTAAAACTGTATACAATACCTATTGAAGGATAGAAGTGCGAATATTGGCTTTCGAATCTATCTTCAGAATATTTATAAATCATTTGAATATTTATACCATAATTTGGCGCAATCCAAAATGTATTTCCAGCACCCAAATTAAGCGTAGGTGTGGTTCTTAATGCACTAATAAAACTACCTCCAATAAACACATAAGGCACTAAATTATCCATAGATTTTCCAAAATCATACTTTAACAAACCATCAAACGTAGTATATTTTTGAGTATCAAAAACAGCTGTTGAAAATCCAGCATCTGCAGTTAAGTTTTTAAACAAGTATCTAGAAATATTAATTCTTGGTGATTGATTTATGAACGAGCCTCCTAAAATATCTCCTTGAAAATCGGTATATTTTGCCACTCCTAAACTAACACCAATTGTCCATTTGCTGTTTTCATTTTGAGAAAAATTATAAGTGGAATTAATAAAAAAAACTAGTACTAAAAATATTTTTACGGTTTTCATAGTTGGGGCGATTTGCTGTATTAATAACTCTCTCTAATACAAATATATTGTAATCTTACAGAATTGACTTTAGTTCTACTATTTTTTTATTTGTAAGATACTTACATTTGTAAAAAATATGTACAATTGAGTAAGCAGAACATTGTTAATCAATACCAACAAGCTGCGAAAGTAGCGCAAATAACTACTTCACTTCAACAAGAAAAAAACCAATTTCAAATATCGAATTTGGTAGGTTCTTCATTGTCTTTTGTTATCTCAGAAACATTTAAAAAAGTTAATAAACCCTATCTTTTAATCTTTAATGATAAAGAAGAAGCAGCTTATTATTTAAACGATTTAGAGCAGCTTTTGGGTGATAAAAATGTACTTTTTTATCCTGGTTCTTACAGAAGGCCTTATCAAATTGAAGATACAGATAATGCAAATGTTTTATTGCGTTCTGAGGTTTTAAATAGGATAAATTCAAGAAAAAAACCGTCAATTGTTGTAACCTATCCAACAGCTTTATTCGAAAAAGTAGTTACTAAAAAAGAGCTTGAAAAAAACACCTTAAAAATTACTGTTGGTGAAGAATTATCACTCGATTTTGTAAATGAAGTACTATTTGAATACAAATTTAAACGAGTAGATTTCGTTACAGAACCTGGTGATTTTTCAGTACGTGGAGGAATTATAGATGTCTTTTCTTTTTCAAACGAAGAACCCTACAGAATTGAGTTTTTTGGTGATGAAATTGATAGCATTAGAACGTTTGATGTAGAAACACAACTCTCTAAAGAGAAACTCAAAAAAGTTTCTATTATGCCAAACGTAGAAAATAAAACGCTACAAGAAAACAGAGAAAGCTTTTTGAGTTATATCGATTCTAAAACTGTTGTGTTTTCTAAAAATAGCGATTTAATGTCTGGTAAATTAGACAAGTTTTTTCAAAAAGCTGAAGATGCTTTTAAAGACTTATCTGCAACAATAAAACAAGCAGAACCAAGTGAATTATTTTGTGATGGGGAATTTATAAAAAATCAATTGCAAAATTTCTCTTTGGTTGATTTTGGCACACAACAAAATGAGACTACAGCAATTAGTTTTAACACAATACCTCAACCTTCTTTTAACAAGCAATTTAATTTACTTATTGAAAATTTAGAAGAACATCACAAAGCAGGTTTTACCAACTATATTTTTTGTGCAAATGAGCAACAAGCCAAACGTTTTCATGATATTTTTGATGATGCAGAACAAGAAGTACATTATGAAACTGTTGTTTTTCCTTTATACCAAGGTTTTGTAGATGTTGACACAAAATTGGTTTGCTATACAGATCATCAAATTTTTGAACGTTATCATAAATTTAGACTAAAAAATGGTTACGCCAAAAAACAAGCAATTACACTTCAAGAGTTAAACAAATTAGAAATTGGTGATTATGTGACACACATGGATCATGGAATTGGAAAATTTGGTGGTTTACAGAAAATTGATGTACAAGGTAAAAAGCAAGAAGCTATAAAACTAGTTTATGGAGAACGCGATATTTTGTATGTAAGCATTCATTCGCTTCACAAAATTTCTAAGTTTAATGGCAAAGATGGTAAAGCTCCAAAAATTTACAAATTAGGCTCAGGAGCTTGGAAAAAAATCAAACAAAAAACAAAAGCGAGAGTTAAACATATTGCATTTAACCTCATTCAGTTATATGCTAAAAGAAAATTACAAAAAGGATATGCTTTTGGTCCAGATACACACATTCAGCATGAGCTTGAAGGTAGTTTTATGTATGAAGACACACCAGATCAATACACTGCAACACAAGAAGTAAAAAATGATATGGAAAAAGACCAACCTATGGACAGATTGGTTTGTGGCGATGTTGGTTTTGGTAAAACAGAAGTAGCTGTAAGAGCTGCGTTTAAAGCTGTAGATAATGGAAAGCAAGTAGCAATTTTAGTACCTACTACAATTTTGGCTTTTCAGCATTATCAAACATTTTCTGAACGTTTAAAAGATTTCCCTATCAAAATTGATTATTTAAACAGGTTTCGAACTGCAAAACAAAAAACTGCAGCTATAGATGGTGTAAATGATGGTTCTGTAGATATTATTATTGGTACACATCAACTAACAAATAAACGCATACAATTCAAAGATTTAGGGTTGTTGATTATTGATGAAGAACAGAAATTTGGAGTTGCAGTAAAAGATAAATTGAAAACCTTAAAAGAAAATGTTGATACCTTAACCTTAACTGCTACACCAATACCAAGAACATTACAATTTAGTTTAATGGCTGCAAGAGATTTATCTGTAATAAAAACACCTCCACCAAACAGACATCCCATAGAAAGTCATGTAATTCGTTTTTCTGAAGAAAGTATTCGTGATGCAATTTCTTACGAAGTTTCTAGAGGTGGCCAAGTATTCTTTATTCATAATAGAATAGAAAATATTAAAGAAGTGGCTGGTTTATTACAAAGATTGGTGCCTTCTGCCAAAATAGGCATTGGTCATGGACAAATGGAAGGTAAAAAATTAGAGGAATTAATGCTTGGTTTTATGGCTGGTGATTTTGATGTTTTAGTTTCTACAACAATTATAGAAAGTGGCTTAGATGTGCCAAATGCAAACACCATTTTTATAAATAATGCCAATAATTTTGGGTTATCTGATTTGCATCAAATGAGAGGTAGAGTTGGTAGAAGTAACAAAAAAGCATTCTGTTATTTTATAACTCCTCCTTACCATATGATGACTGATGATGCTAGAAAACGTATAGAGGCTTTGGTATTATTTTCTGATTTAGGAAGTGGAATTAATATTGCCATGAAAGATTTAGAAATTCGTGGAGCAGGAGATTTATTGGGTGGAGAACAAAGTGGATTTATAAATGATATTGGATTTGATACCTATCAAAAAATATTAAAAGAGGCTATTGAAGAATTGAAAGAAAATGAGTTTGCAGACTTATATCCAACAGATACTTCTAAGCCAAAAGAGTTTGTAAAAGAAGTACAAATTGATACTGATTTTGAAATTTTGTTTCCTGATGATTACATCAATTCAATTACTGAAAGATTAGCTTTATACAACAAATTAGGAACTTTAGAAAAAGAAGAAGAGCTACAAACTTTTGAGATTGAAATCACTGATAGATTTGGAGAAATACCAACTCAAGTTGAAGATTTATTGGATTCTGTTCGTATAAAATGGTTAGCAAAAGAACTTGGGTTAGAAAAAGTAATCTTAAAACAAAAAAGAATGTTAGGGTATTTTGTAGCAGATCAGCAAAGTGCGTTTTATCAAACTGAAGCATTTACAAGAACTTTAAAATATTTACAGCAGAATCCAAAAAGTTGTGTAATGAAAGAAAAGCAAACGAAAAATGGATTGCGTTTACTCATTACTTTTATAAAAATTGATTCTGTAAAAAAAGCCTTAGAAACGCTTCAAAAAATCTAATGCAAAACGCTTATTATAAAAATCTTTCTGGCTTATTATTAGCAACTCTTTTTATAAGTACTTCTGGGGTTTTAGGAAAGTATATTGCAATGCCAACTGAAATAATCATTTGGTTTAGAGCAGCTTTAGCAATGGTTTTTTTATATATTTTTTGTAAGTATAAAAAAATAGATTTAAGTATAAAATCATCTAAAGATTATAAGCCATTTTTAATAAGTGGTGTTTTAATGGCTGCACATTGGATAACTTATTTTTATGCGCTAAAACTATCTAATGTGGCTTTAGGTGTATTGTCTTTATATACTTTTCC
>CAXBAC010000079.1:0-9095 GCA_963973485.1 uncultured Polaribacter sp.
ATAAAGCTATAGCAATATCTATTTGATCTATTTTTTCTGTATTTGCTGTTGTATAATTTGCTGTTCTATAAAAACTAACTTGTGGTTTAGAAGTATTTCCTGCAGTTTCCACATTATTTAGATTTTCTGGAGTCATTGCTCTAGCATTTATATACACCTTGGGTTTTTCTCCCTTTTGCATAACTAGAGATAAATGATAAAAATCATTCTGTGTAAAATCTCTGATATTTTTATAAATATCATTACCCAAAGCATCTATTTCTCCTGTTGGCAAGCTACCTCTAACATGAATATTAAATATATAGCTGCTATTTTTATACACATCTATTACAAAAACACCTGCTGTTGTAATTTTAGAAACGATTGAGTAGCTTTCTCCATTACTGGTATAATAATCGAAAAGATTACCTGCATAATCATCTTTTACAAAGGTTGTCCATGTTTGTAAAGAAATTTTATCAGCATTTATGCTTTTATTTAGTTTACCTGTTGTAACATATCCTCCATTTAAATAGATACTGTTTCCTGCATTATTTTCTGCACCAACTGCTTCTGCATATACAGTTACATCTTTTACGGGATTGCCACCCTCATAACTAATATTACCAGAAACTGTAGCTGTTGGGTTTCTAAATCCTATACCTTGTATAAAATTAAAAAACTCTTCTTCTTTAGTGTTAGAAACACCTTGAGCTTTTACTCTATATTCGTACAACTGTCCACCTTGTGTTTGAAAATCGTCATATTCAAAAACATCTTTTGCTAAAGTTGCAATTAATTGCTCTGGATTAGAAGTGCCTAATTCTTTTCTAAAAATTTGAATATTGGTAATTATGTTTTCATTAGCACCAATTTCCCAATTTAAACGAACTCTGTCTGGATAATATCCTTTAGAAATTTGATATCTATCATTTACAAACGTATTTGGAACGTATAAGATTGAATACGGAAAAGCAACTGTACTTTTATTATTTGCTTCTGTACTGGTTTGAAACAATATAGCTCCACCAACTTGTATATTTAGGTTTAGATTTGTACTATGCTGTATTTCTTGTTGTGCACCAGAACCCGTAAATATTTGATTTTTACTTTGTGGTATTTGTGCATGAAGTGTAAAACCCCAAATACAAACCACTAAGAGTAGTATTTTTTTTATCATAATAGAAAGTTTAGGGTTTGTTTATAATTTTATGATGTAGTTAACAACCACTGTCCAAGGCCTATTTTCTTCTTGTCCTGTATTACCAGTATCTCCAATTATGGTATGATTGTGAGCAGAATTCATAGACCCAATAAGATTATTAGCTCCTGGATTATTTCCTCCAGAATTAGTATAAAAACCTGCTGCTGCTACTTCTCCAGAGGTTGAATCAGATTTAAGTGTTAAAGCTCTTTTATTTATTCCAGAGCTATAATAACCTGTCAATACATTTCCATGACCATGATCTCCACCTCCATTTGTTCTTAACGTACCAGAATTATGACCGTGAGAAACTATAGATTGATCTAACAAAGTACGTACAGCTACATTTTCATCAATTTTATCTCTAGGAACAGTACCCCAATGATCACCTCTTAAAAAACGGCCTCTTAAATCTGGTATGGTATTACCTATAACTGCTCTTAAAGCAGCATATTGATTCCCTGAAGAAATATTTTGACCAGCAGCTTTTATCCAACCTGTTGGTATTTTACTATCATCTCCTAAAAACGGCACAACAGTTCCTGGAGGAACTCCATTTGCTGCTTTTTTTGCATAATGTGCATAAGGTACATATTGTAATTCTTGTTCATACACCTTTACGTTGTTGGCATTATAACTAATCCAAACCACCAATTTTAAACCTTGTAAACTAAAATCTACATTGTTAAAAACAGTGCCATCTGCAGCTGTTCCTGTACTAACAACATGCGAAAACAACCCAAAATTATCGGTTTTAATTTGTTGGGTTTCTCTAAATAGTACTGCATCTGCTGCATCTAATATTCTAAAATCGAAACTTAACGTTTCGTTAGTAATTGCTGCATTGGTATTGTCTCTTGCAATACCTTGCACTGCAATACCTTGTGCAAAAAATGTGATCGAAAAAAATAAAGCAATTAAAGATAAGGTAAGTTTTTTCATGAGTATATTTTTTTGTTTTTAGTTTGTTTTTATATAAGCTCTAGACAATCCTTTTTCTAAGAGCGGATTAAAGTCGTTTTTATATTCTTTGATACTTTGACCTAAGAATTTTTTAAAATCTTTTTCAAAGTGAGATTGATCGTAATAATCATATTGTTGTATGAGCTCTGTAAGTGTTTTGTATTCATTTTTTTGAAGTTCTCTAATAATATAGTTAAAGCGAACTAGGCAAATAAAACGATAAGGTGTAGCTCCTACTTCTTTATGGAAAATTCTTTCTAGAGTTCTTTCTGAATACGGAAATTTCTTTGTCAATTCTTTTACAGGAAGCATCCCTTTTTTATTAAAAATATAATCTACAACTTCTACAGAAGGCAATAGGGCACTCCAATCTTTATAATAATCTCTTAGATGATAATCTATAATAGCCACAATTTCTTCTATACCATTTGCCTCTCTTAAATGTTTATACAAACTATTTATAATATCTAAATCTACATATAAAGCAAGATCGATTAATTTATTCCTATTAATTGTAGAGTGAATTTTTGTAATGTTATGCAGTACATGGTTTGGCAACTCAAAAGTAAGCCAAGAACTATCTTTAAAAGCTTGAACGTTAAAAAAATCTCCTGTACCTTTTATAAATACTTTAGGTATTTCTAAGGTATTACCTTTATAATCGAATGCTTTAAATTTTCCATAGCGCACCATAATATAAGTATAACCATAATCACTAATAAGTTGAGGTTCTACATCTTGTAAATAGTTGATACGCACAACATCTTTAAAGAAATAATGTTTTAAAGATGGGTTATTGATAAACTGCATATAAATTTTAATAGATCCGTAAATATAAAATTGACTACGAGGCTTTTGTATGTAAAAATCCGACAAACTCAATTTTATAGCTATTATCATTGTAAAATTGAAAAAATTTAACTAATAATATCTATTTTTGATATCTACAAATTGTCTACATTTAAAAACCAAAAAAACTTTTTGCAACTACCTGCTAACATTCTATGTTTAAAAAAATATTATTTATAGCTTTTATTTTAATCTGTTTACACAAATTTAATGCACAACAAAATGGAGTTCAAAAAGCAACGAATTTAGTTTTGCAAGGAGAGTTAAATGCTGGTTCAAAATTAATTGATAGTATTTTACAAAAAGACATCTCTTTAACAGATAAGGGTTTTTTATATTTAAGAAAAGCAACCATTTATCGATTGAAAGGAGAGAACACTAAATTTTTAGAGCATCTAAAAACAGTATTTGAAATTGCCGAAAAAATAGAAGATAAGATACTCTATGCAGATGCTTTAATGCAAAAAATTAGTTATTTAAACAACAAGAAAGGAAAAGGTTTAGCAGATTTAGCCAAATATGTAGCTCTTGCAGAGGCCACAAAAAATAATAGATTAATTTACAATGCTAACATAGCTTTAGCCTCTTATTCTTTAAAAGGAAACAACCCTTTAAAAGCAAAGATATATTATAAAAAAGCTGTTCTTGCAGATCTAAACAACAAAAACAGTAATGAACCACAAGACCACTTAGATTTAATCTATTCTAATATTTTAAACAGAGAGGAAAAATACGATTCTGCCGTTTTTTATTTGAAAAAAGTACTTTTAAAGACCTCAAAAAAAAATCAAAATGGTCGAAAAGCACAAGCTTTATCTCTTTTAGGCAATAGAAGTCTTAAAACTAATGATTTTGAAAACTCATTTAAATGGTCTTTAGCATCTTACAAATTGGCAACTAAGACTCAACATAAACTATATCAACAATCGTCTTACGTAAATATGTTTTTACTTTTGGTAAAACTGCAACCTACCAAGCATCTTCTTTTAAAACAAAAAGTATACACTTTTTTTAAGGCCACCTCTTTTAAAGAAGCTGTTTTAAATGCAGAAAAAAAATTGCCAGAAATAAGAAATATTGGACAAAAAATAAAATTACTAAAAGCCTTACATGAAGGATTTAAAGCACTGAATAATTTTGAAAAAGCATTGTTCTATAATGAAAAATGGAGCCAGAAAAATCTAGAAAAAATTGAAAAAGACCAACTTAATGTCAATAATTTTTTGAATTTAGAAATTTTAATTACTAACTTAAATAAAGCGAAAAAGGATTTAGAAATTAAAAATCAGCTGAACATTAAACAAATAATTATTTTAATCTTATCTATCATTACTTTATCGATGTTATGCTTATTTATATGGTCTCAGCTGCGCCTAAAAATAAAGCAACAAAAACTAACTGAACTATCATTAGAGCGTGATTTATTAAAGTCTACTAAAAAAAGTGTGTTCTTAGAAAAAACACTAGAACAAAGAGAAATAGAACTGAACAGTTTTATTAGAGATATGATAGAAAAAAATAGCCAAATAGAAATTCTAGAACAACAGCTCAAGGATACTAAAACAGAAAACATAGAAGAACTTAAGAGGACTCTAAAGAACAAACAATATTCTGCTTCTAAAAATTGGTTAGAATTTATGTTTCAGTTTAATGAATTGCATCCTATGTATTTAAAAAAACTAAAAAATAAAGTTCCTACTATTTCTCCAACAGAAACTAAATTAAGTATTCTCACTTTCTTAAATTTATCTAGTAAAGAAATTGGCAGTTTACTAGGTATTAGTGCTTCTAGTGTAAACCAAGGTAAATACAGACTTAAAAAGAAAATGAAATTAGAAAAAACATTGAGTTTGTATGATTTCCTTCAGGAAATTAATCAAGATTCATAAATAAGTTAAGAATTATTCTCAAGGATTTATCGTGCAAAACGATACGTGGCTTTTATTAAAAAGGTATCATTTGCTGGTGCATCAAATACTTGGTTAGAAACACTGTCTACTAAATCGTCTGTTGGATTTACGTTATTTGCAGAACCTCTTGCCCATACAAAAAACAGCTCAGAACCTGGTATATATTCCCATCTTGCAACTAAATTGGTCTGTAATTGTACAAATGAAAAATCTGGATTTGAGAAAGAGTAATCTGTTATTCCATTTCTGTTTTCATCAATTAAATAAGCATCATTTTGAAAACTAATTTGACTTTCATCATAAATAGAGATTCTATTGTTTATGCTACTTGCTGTAGGATTAGTAACGTAATTTAAATCAGTAAAACGACCATTTGAAATAAAAGGTTGTGCATAAAATTGTAATGAAATATTAGGTGTAAAACTGTAATTTAAACGTAGAGTTGTTGTTAACGTTTGGTTTTGTATGTTTCCTAATATATATCTTGCCTGGTTGTTAAACTCTCTTTCTGTTACATATTGTGTTGCATCGTATAGATTTGAGTACTCGATATTTAAAGACATACTAAAAGCATCAAAAGGTTGGTAATTGGTTCGTACTACAAAACGATCTCTACTCGTTACATTTTCTTGACTGTGCCAATTGGAATAGCCAAGTGTGAAACTAAACATTCTACTTCTATCTGAATTTAGAAAAAAGTAGGCAAAGCCCGTATTTGGTCTTCTAAACCTTGGACCTCCTCTTAGAAAAAAGTTATCATAAAAATTTGTACTGATTCCATAACCTCCATTAGTTGACCAATTATTGATCCAGTTTATATCTCCTTGAACTTCAAAACGAATTCTGTTTAAATTTCCTTGAAAATCATAAAAGCTACCTTGCTCAAATCTTGCAGTTATGTTTCTGTAATTTTCTGTTGGTATTTGCCATAAATAACGAACATTACTAAACTGTATTACTTCATCTGTTCTTCTTAAAAAGCCAACATCGTTTAATTCCAATTCTGGTGATCGCCAAATAACACCTCCATTATATCTCCAATTTCCACCTCCGTTTTTACCCATTTCAAATCGACCTCCTGTTCCTGTAAGCGAAGTTTTATTTGGATCTACAGACACATGAGTTGCATCTACTCTTTGAAAATTGTGTCTTAACGTTTGTTGTGTAGCTGTTATTGCTTCTGTACTACCTTGTACATTACTAAAAATGATATTACCATCTAAATAATAATCTCTATTATTCCAATTGTGCTGAAAATCAATTCCTCCTGTATAAGCAGCTTTATGCAATTCATTAAAATTACCATCTAAATGCCTATTTGTTGCTGTTATTATTCCACCTATAAAAGAGTTTCTTTCATTAAAATCTTTTTGGACTCTTGTAACAAAATAGTTGGTTAATGGCTCTACAATTTGCTCCCTAGTTTCGCCATCTACTTGTCTAATTTCTGCAAATTCGTTACCTGTTACACTTTCTAAAATTCCAATTGACCAACCATCTCTAGTTTTACCTGAAAATTTTGCTGCTCCTAAAATTCTTGAATTTTGAGGTTCATTTGCATATTCACCAAAAGCTAAATTTGCACTTCTGTGTGGATTTCTTCCAATTCTTCTACTATAAAATAAGTTATCACTTCCGTTTGCAAACTCGTAATCGAAAATATTGCTATTTTCTACAAAAAATGGTCGTTGTTCTCTAAAAAATATCTGAAATCCATCTAAAGCAATTGCTCCAGGATCTGCTTCTACTTGACCAAAATCTGGATTCACGGTTAAGTCTAAAGTTAAATCATTAGTAATTCCAATTTTAGCATCTAAACCTGCATTAACTTTAAAGTCGCTACCTGTTCTAAAAGGATTACCAACTTCTGGTGGATATGTATCGTATTGTAAAACCGTAAATGGTTGAATTTCTAATTGTTTTTGAGCTGTTAAATTTTTTAAACCATGTAATTCTCCAGCCTCACTTATAAAACCAGCTTGATTATTAGGTATTCTTTGCCACAAAGATCTTTCTTGTAATCTAAATATCGTTCTATTGATATTAAAACCCCAAACCTGTTCTTTTGCTTTACCAAAACGCAATTGACTGAATGGAATTTTCATTTCTGCTGTCCAACCTTTATCATCAACTTTTGCATCTGTATACCAAATAGGGTTCCAACTATCATCCCAGTTTTCACCATTTTGAGAGGCAAACTCTTCACCTTTTACACCAGCTGCTGTAGTTGTAAAAACAAAAGCTGTTCGTTTATCATGGTAACTATCAATAATTACGTTTACTCTATCGCCAGCAAAACCATCTCTTCTACTTAAACGTTGTTGAATTAAATCTGGCTCATTATCTAAAGCTCTAATTGCAATATAAAGGTACTTGGCATCATACATTACCTTAAATAATGTTTGATAGGTTGGAGGTGTGCCTTCATCTGGTTCTTTTTCTGTAAAATCTGACGACCACTCAACAACATCCCAAGCCTTGTCTGAAACATCACCATCTATAACTGGAATTTCTTTTAATCTTTTTGTGGTATAAATTCTTTTTGAAATTTTTGTTTTTGCACTTTCTTGGGCTTCTGATGTAGTTGATAAAATGGTAAAAAGTGAAAGAAAAAAGAAAAAAAATCTCATTGCGTTGGCTTAGTTAACTTTTAAAAAGTGACAAATATCAAGTCTAAATTTCGATTACAAAAGTACTTTTCTATTTTCTTAAGTTTATGTTAATTATTTTAAGATAATATTAAGAATATTAAAAACTCTAAAATTATATTAAAGTGCTATTTGTCAATCAAATAAATCTCCTTACATTTGCACTCCTTTTTTAAGGAAAATTTAATTTATTAATAAACAAAAACTAATAGTGTAATTATGAACACATTAAGTTACAAAACAGTATCAGCAAACGCAGCTACCGTAAACAAGGAGTGGGTTTTAGTTGATGCGGACGGGCAAACGTTGGGTCGTCTAGCTTCTAAAGTAGCCAAGCTAATTAGAGGTAAATACAAGCCAAATTATACTCCTCACGTAGATTGTGGAGATAACGTGGTTATTATCAACGCAGAAAAAATAGTACTAACTGGAAACAAGATGAGAGACAAATCTTACATTCGTCATACAGGATATCCAGGTGGTCAAAGATCGTTAACTGCAACAGAAATGTTCGAGAAAGATCCTACAAGATTAATCGAAAAAGCAGTAAAAGGAATGTTACCTAAAAACACTTTAGGTAGTGCTTTATACAGAAACTTGTATGTATATGCAGGTGGTGAGCACAAACACGCAGGGCAAGAGCCTAAAGCTATTAACCTTAACGATTATAAATAATGGATATAGTACACAAAATCGGTAGAAGAAAAACTGCAGTTGCACGTATTTATCTTTCTGAAGGTAAAGGTAACATTACAGTAAATAAAAAAGACTACAAAAGCTACTTTACAACAGGTACTTTACAATATAAAGTACAACAGCCTTTAATGTTAACAGAGAACTTAGAGTCTTATGACATTAAAGTAAATGTTTATGGTGGTGGAGTAACTGGACAAGCAGAAGCAATTCGTTTGGCAATTACAAGAGCTTTAGTTTCAATTAACGAAGAGCACAGACTTGTATTAAAACCAGAAGGATTATTAACTCGTGATCCAAGAATGGTTGAACGTAAGAAATTCGGTCAGAAGAAAGCACGTAAAAAATTCCAATTCTCGAAACGTTAATATCATTGCAGAATTTATTCTGCAATATATTTTCTCAGAGAACTGTTATTATTACAAACATTTAATATTAAACAGTTTAGTATCTAAATAATTAAGACTCGAAAGACTACTTAATTATTGATTTCAAAAACAGAAAGTAAACACATTTTAAAAATGGCAAACGTAAACATTCAAGAATTATTAGATAGTGGTGTACACTTTGGACACTTAACTAGAAAATGGAACCCAAACATGGCTCCATACATTTATACAGAAAGAAATGGTGTACACATCATCGATTTGTATAAAACAGCAGCTAAAATAGAAGAAACTTCAGAAGCTTTAAAAAAGATTGCTAACTCTGGACGTAAAATTTTATTTGTTGCTACAAAAAAACAAGCAAAAGATATTGTTGCAGATAAAGCAAAAGCAGTAAACATGCCTTTCATTACAGAAAGATGGCCAGGTGGTATGTTAACTAACTTTGTTACTATTAGAAAAG
>CAXBAC010000080.1:0-9079 GCA_963973485.1 uncultured Polaribacter sp.
GTTTATCTGTACCAAAACACAAATCGTCTGTTAGAAAACATAAAAAAGCGTGGAAGAGCCTATGAGCAAAATATACAACCTGATTATTTACAAAAAATACATGATGGTTATAAAAGCTTTATTAGCACCCAACAAAACTTAAACACGCTTGTAATTGATGTTTCTGAGCTAGATTTTGTAAACAATCAAGAAGATTATACCAATATTATCAACCAAATAAAGGAAGGCTAATTACTTTTTTAATTCAAGTTTTTCAGCAAAATAATCACAAAAATCACGCATTGTAGCACTCATTTTTGTATCATCTGTAGCTCTCTCAAAAGTATCTGCCATAGAAACTAATGTTTGATGATAAAATTGTTTCATTTCATCTACAGGCATATCTTTTGTCCATAAATCCATACGTAACGTATCTTTCTTTTTATGATCCCAAACAGAAATCATTACTGCTTTTGATGGTTCTTGATTAATTCCACCATCATTTGCAGTCCAAGAAATTTCTTCTGGAACTTTATTTTCGTCTAAACCTATATTAAAATTTACTTCAGAAGTATGTTTTACAGCCATTATTTTTTGGGTTTGTATTTCGATTTTTTGAAGATGATATCTTCATCTGTTTCTATTAATTTTTGCAAAGATACATCATTAAATTGCATATAAGAATTTACAATTTGCCAACCCAACCACACCCCAATTTTACCAGGTGTTGCATTATCTTCTGCTGTATAAAATTTAGAAAATGGTGCATTATCTAAAAATCGTTTGCTTAATTGAGTATCTGAACTAAAAAGCAGATTTTTTTCTATAAAAAAGCTCCAAATTTCTTGTTCATTAGCTACTGCCCAATCTAATTTTTCTGGAGAATATCCTATTTTTTCTTTTGCTGAAACTGATGGTAAATACGCATCTAACAAATACATTTTTTTACCTTCATAAATCATTTTATCAATAAGTCGTCTTTTGGTTGAAGTATATATTTGCTTGTCTATTATGGCGTTTGCTACATCAACTATAAGGTGCTCTTTAGTAGTATTCTCTTTTATATATTTTGGAAAATCATTATAAAATGGATGATTTTTACCCAAATAAACATCTAAAGAAACTAACAACAAACTGTCTGCATAAATTACTCGATCTTCGTAAGTAATGTTGCTTAAAATAGTAATAACATCTGGTGCTTTAAATCTTGGGTTGTAATATTTAATATGCTTAAAGAGGTTTTTAAATTGATTTTCGTACGTTGAAAAATCTTGATAAATCTTTTGAGTTTCTGCAAACAATTCTTGTTCTTGAGTACTGTTGATTTTTGCTAAAGACAAACTATCTGTAAATAAGTCTGGAAATAAATAAGGATACTTTTTTTTAACATTAGACAGTGTTGCTTTTGTGGCGTTATAAAAATCCACATCATATCTTTCAACAGAAAAATCTACATTAACCTTAGAAACATCAATTTTATATTGATTTTTATCAGAACAAGAAAAAAGGAGTCCTAAAATAATGAAAACCGTAAAAAAAAATCTCATATTCTTTGTATCTTGGTATTGAATTAAAGAACGATAAAAATACTAAAATAGTTTATCAATGAATACTGAAAAAGTAGCAGAATATATTATTAATTGGTTAAAAGAATATGCAGAAAATGCAAAAGTAAATGGTTTTGTAGTGGGTGTTTCTGGTGGAATAGATTCTGCACTAACCTCAACTTTATGTGCAAAAACAGGTTTACCAACTTTGTGTGTTGAAATGCCTATTCATCAAGCAGCAAGTCAAGTTTCTAGAGCAGAAGAGCATATTGCACAACTAAAAACACGTTTTGATAATGTTTCCGAAATTCGTGTAGATTTAACTGCTACTTTTGAGGAGTTTAAAAACAATGTACCCACAGTTACAGACCAAAGCAAAGTAGACTTATCTCTAGCAAATACAAGAGCAAGAATTAGAATGACAACGCTTTATTATTTGGCTGGAATTCATGGACTTTTAGTAGCTGGTACAGGAAACAAAGTAGAAGATTTTGGTGTTGGCTTCTATACAAAATATGGTGATGGAGGTGTAGATTTGAGCCCTATTGCAGACTTAATGAAATCTGAAGTATACCAATTGGCTAATTATTTAGGTGTACCAAGTTCTATACAAAAAGCTGCTCCAACAGATGGATTATTTGGTGATAGTAGAACAGATGAAGATCAAATTGGAGCTTCTTATGATGAGTTAGAATGGGCTATGCAAATGCAAGAAGAAGGAAAAACTAAAGCAGATTTTTCTGGGAGAAAACAAGAAGTATATGAAATTTACACACGTTTAAACAGGATAAATCAACATAAAATGATACCTATTCCTGTTTGTGAAATTCCTACTGATATTAAAAACCTATAAACAAAAAGCGCTTACCATTTTGGTAAGCACTTTTTATTACAAGTTAAAATTGATTACTATAATAAGTTTGCAGCAATCATCATTTTTTTAATTCTCATATACGCTCTTCTCTTTGAGCCTTTAGAGATTTCGAATGGAAGTAAAATAAATAGTTGGATAATTTTTAAAATTTGTAAAGCTCTTTTCATAATTTTTTTCTTTCTTTTTCTGGTTGTAAATATACTTAAAAATTTGTTAGTCAATAATTAAAGTAATAATATCAAGATTCAATTAATTGAATATCTGCTTACTTTACTGTTTTATATTATATAAACTTTTAATGTTCCTAAAAAAACAAAACCAATGGTTTGTTCTATTTTTTTTAAGTTTTGGGGAGGGAATTTGTTAAAACACTTGAGAAATCAAATGTTTTTTTAGAGGCAATTAAACATTTTTTTTTATTAGTTGATTTCTTTTACACTGTAAAATTAATTAAAAGAAATATTATATTCAAAAAAAAATACAATTCCTAATTATTTTTAATATAAATTAAATAATTTACAATAAAAATTATACAATTATTAATAAAATAAGTTTATTGATACAGAAAATGAAATTTAAATTACCCTATTCAGTTTATCAAAAAGTTTCATTTTTAAAAGTGTGTAGTCTTTAATTATTTCTAAGTCGATAGTTTGAGATGTATTATTTTTTGCCTCTTGCATTAAATCTTCAATTTTTTTACCAATTAATATTCTTCTTAGATTAAAAACTGAATCGTTTACTGCCTTTGGTAAAACCTCTAAAGCAGCAGTTACAAAGATATTTTTACTCTCCCAATTACTTAGCTGATGTTTTTCTTCATCCATTAAAATAGAGGTAACTGTACTTGCAATTGTTGGGTTATCATGATTTACCAAACTTTCAATATTTAATTTTTCTGATTGATTGATTTGATAAATAATTTCGTTATAAATTTCTTGAAAAACGGTATTTGAAAACTCAATTTCATCATCATGCAAATGCACATAAATTTCTGCGGAAACTGTATTGGTATATTGTCTAGTAGAAATAGTTTCTTTTCCATCTTCATCTACTTGTATAATTTCTTCAATAAAATCTGCTTCTTCATTACCAAAAAGTAACAAAATTCTAATAATTTCTTTCTCTAAAATAGAGAGCTGATCTACCTTTGAAAAAGCAACAGCTCCACCTTTTACAACCCCCATTTGTGCTTGCTCTAATGCTGCAAAATATTCTGGAGGTGGTTGATTTGGATCTTGGTTTGAATTTTGAGATTGATTTGAGCTCGAGCTTTGAGCAACAGCTTGCCTACTCTTTTTTGCTTTCTCTTGAGAGCCTTTTTTTAATAATTGAGCCAACTCACTAAACAAAACACGTTCTGAAATTTCCATAATTCTAGAACATTCTTGCACGTAAACTTCACGTTGAATAGAATCTGGAATTTTAGAAATACTGGTTACAATATCTCTAATAACTCCTGCTTTTTTTACAGGATCATTATCTGAATCTTTTAATAAAAGTGATACTTTAAAATTGATAAAATCTTGAGCAGAATTTTCTAAATACGCTGCCAAATCTGAATTTGAATGTGCTTTTGCAAAACTATCTGGGTCTTCACCATCAGGAAATTGCACCACTTTTACATTCATTCCTTGTTCTAGAATCAAATCAATTCCACGAATTGAAGCACGAATTCCTGCTGCATCACCATCGAAAAGAACGGTTATGTTTTTGGTAAGTCTATTTACCAATCGTATTTGATCTGCTGTTAATGCAGTTCCAGAAGATGCTACCACATTTTCAATTCCAGATTGATGAAAAGAAATTACATCTGTGTAACCTTCTACTAAATAACAATTGTCTTGCTTCGCAATTTCTTTTTTAGCTTGATAAATTCCGTATAAAATTTTACTCTTGTGATAGATATCACTTTCAGGAGAGTTTAAATACTTGGCTGCTTTTTTATCGACCTTTAAAATTCTACCTCCAAAACCTAAGATTCTACCAGACATAGAATGTATAGGAAACATTACTCTGCCTTTAAAACGATCAAACTGTTTGTTTTCTTTTACAATAGTTAACCCTGTAGAAGCCAAATATTTTAAATCGTAACCTTTAGCTAAAGCTGCTTTGGTAAAGTTATCCCATTCATCTAAACAGTACCCTAAATCGAACTTTTTAATAATTTCATCAGTAAAGCCACGTTCTTTAAAATAACTTAAACCAATGGCTTTACCTTGATTGGTATTTAGCATTAAATCATGAAAATAATCTTTGGCAAAATTAGAGACCAAAAACATACTTTCGCGTTCATTCATTTGAGCCTTTTGCTCATCTGTTTGCTCAGTTTCTTCAATTTCTATATTGTACTTTTTAGCCAACCATTTTAAAGCTTCTGGATACGAATAATGCTCATGCTCCATCAAGAACGATACAGCATTACCCCCTTTTCCTGTAGAAAAATCTTTCCAGATTTGTTTTACTGGAGACACCATAAAAGAAGGCGATTTTTCATCTGTAAAAGGGCTTAATCCTTTAAAATTACTTCCTGCTTTTTTAAGTTGCACAAATTCACCAATAACCTCTTCTACTCTTGCAGATTCGAAAACGCGGTCTATGGTACTTCTTGAAATCATGATTTAATTTTAATAAAAAAGTAAAACAAATATAAGAAGACCTCTCAGGTTTTGGAAACCTGAGAGGTCTTAATTTATATATTTTCGTTCCTAAATCATACAGGAACTAAAACCCTATTAAGAAGCTGCTCTTAACTTTTTTAAAGTTGTGTTAGATAATTTAGCTTCTGCATAATCTTTGGTTACATTTAGTTCTTTTTCATCAGAACTTGGTAAATCAAACATAGCATCTGTAAAGATTGCTTCACATAAAGAGCGTAAACCTCTTGCTCCTAACTTGTACTCTACAGCTTTTTCTACAATATAATTTAAGGCATCTTCTTCTATGGTAAAGTTTACGTCATCCATTATAAACAGTTTTGCATACTGTTTTATAATAGAATTTTTTGGTTCAGTTAAAATAGCTCTTAATGTTTCAGCATCTAAAGGATTCATGTAACTCAACACTGGTAAACGCCCAATAATTTCTGGAATTAAACCAAAAGATTTCAAATCTAAAGGTGTAATGTATTGCAATAAATTATCTTCATCGAGTTTATCTTCTTCTAAAGATGCACCAAAACCAACTGCTTGTCTGTTTAAACGTTTGCTGATGATTTTATCAATACCAGAAAAAGCACCTCCTGCAATAAATAAAATATCTTTTGTGTTGACTTCTATAAATTTTTGATCAGGATGTTTTCTTCCTCCTTTTGGAGCAACATTAACCACAGAACCTTCTAAAAGCTTTAATAGAGCTTGTTGCACACCTTCTCCAGAAACGTCTCTTGTAATTGATGGATTATCACCTTTTCTGGCAATTTTATCAATTTCATCAATAAAAACGATGCCTCTTTCTGCTTTTTCTACATCGTAATCTGCTACTTGTAGCAATCTACTTAGAATACTTTCTACATCTTCACCAACATAACCAGCTTGTGTTAAAACTGTAGCATCAACTATAGAAAATGGTACGTTTAACATTCTTGCAATTGTTTTTGCCACTAATGTTTTACCTGTACCTGTTTCACCTACTAAAACAATGTTAGATTTTTCAATCTCAACATCATCTTCTGTATTTTTATCTTGTAATAATCTTTTGTAGTGATTGTAAACAGCAACAGCCATTGCTCTTTTTGTTTCTGTTTGTCCAATAATATATTTGTCTAAGAAATTTTTAATTTCCAAAGGCTTTTTAAGAATTAAATCTTTTGATAAGCTGTTTGTTTTAGCTTCAGAGATTTCTTCTTCTACAATACCATGTGCTTGTTCAATACATTTATCGCAAATATGGGCATCCATCCCTGCAATTAGCAAATCTGTTTCTGCTTTTTTTCGTCCACAAAATGAACATTCTAAGTTTTCTTCTTTCGACATTTTAAATTGCTTTATGCAATAGGCTTTAAGCTTTAGGCGAAACACTTTAAAAAAAGCTTACTGCATAATGCTTAGAGCGTAAAGCTAAATAATTATTTTCTTGTTAAAACTTCATCAATCATTCCATACTTTTGAGCTTCGTCTGCTTTCATCCAATAATCTCTATCAGAATCATTATGAACTTTCTCTACAGTTTGACCTGAATGATTTGCAATAATTGCATACAATTCGTCTTTTAACTTTAAGATTTCTCTTGCAGTAATTTCGATATCTGATGCTTGACCTTGTGCACCACCTAAAGGTTGGTGAATCATAATTCTTGAATGTGGTAATGCAGAACGTTTCCCTTTTTCTCCTGCACACATTAAAACAGCCCCCATAGAAGCAGCCATTCCTGTACAAATTGTAGCAACATCTGGTTTAATAAACTGCATTGTATCGTAAATACCTAAACCTGCATATACACCTCCACCTGGAGAATTAATATATATAGAAATATCTTTATTAGCATCTACACTTTCTAAAAACAATAATTGTGCTTGAATAATATTAGCAACTTGGTCGTTAATTCCTGTTCCTAAAAATATAATTCTATCCATCATTAAACGCGAAAAAACATCCATTTGAGTGATGTTCATTTGGCGTTCTTCCATAATATATGGAGTTAAACTACTTGTGATTTTTGTATAGCTAGTACTACTAATTCCATGATGTTTAGTAGCGTATTTTTCGAACTCTTTTCCGTAATCCATTTCTTAATTCCTTTAAAATATTTGTTGTGTAAAGATAAGAACTATTCTCTTAATATTTTGTTAGTTTTTAAAGCGAAAAACCTGAGCTTGAAGCTCAGGTTTTAATTTATTGTAAAATTCTGAAACAAGTTCAGAAATCAAAAAAACTTCTATTTGTAAACTTCTTTAATAAAGTCTTCGTAAGAAAGTTCTTTAGTTTTAAAAGTCATGTTTTCTTTAAAGAATGTCAATAATTTTTGGCTAATTAATTGACCTTGCAATTTTTGAGCTTCTTCTTGGTTTTGTAAAATTCTACCAGCAATATCATCCAATTCTTTTTCTTCTGGATTCATATTACCAAACTGAGCCATTTGCTGACGGATAAATCCTTTAGCATAGTCTACCAATTCTTGATATTCTAATTTAATGTCATTATCTTTCATAATCTTAGCTTCGATTAATTGATAACGTAATCCTTTTTCAGACTTTTCATATTCAGCAGCAGCTTCTTCAGCTGTTAATGCTTTTTCACCAGCAGTTGCTAACCATTTTTTCAAAAATTCTGCAGGTAAATCAAACTTTGTATTTTCGATTAAATACTCTTGAACAGCATTTAATAATTGTTGATCTCCTTGTTGTTGGAATTGCTTTTCTGCATCTTCCTTAATTTTTTCTCTTAATTCAGTTACACTAGAAACACTACCATCAGCAAAAAGTTTATCGAACAATTCTTTATCTAAATCTGCTGGTTCTGTTTTTGTAATTTCTTCTACAGTTAAAGTAACTTTTACATCTAAATCATGAATTACATCATGCTCTACCCCTAAAACAGTTTGTAATTTATGGTCGTCTTCGAAAAGTTTTTTAGTATCTAACTCAATTACATCACCAACTTTAGCACCAATTACTTTTTTCTCGTTCTTTTTACCTTTTAAATCACTTACTAAAAAAGTAGATTTTTTATTGATACCTTCTTCTTCATTTACGAAAGTTCCAGTGATGTTAGCTTCTGCAGTAGCTTCATCTAAAGAACTCATTTTTCCATAACGAGTTTGAATATTTTTTACTTCTTCATCTAACAATTCTTCTGTAGCAACAATATTGTATTGTTTTACTTTGTTTTTTGCTGATAAATCAACATCAAACTCAGGTACTAAACCTAATTCAAATTCGAAAGAAAAAGTATCTGCATCCCAGTTAAAATCTTGTTCAACTCTAGGTAAAGGATTTCCTAAAATATCTAACTTTTCTTCGTTTATAAATTTATTTAACGAATCTTGTAAAAGTTTATTAACCTCATCTATCATTACAGACTTACCATACTGTTTTTTAATCATTCCCATTGGTACATGACCTTTTCTAAAACCTGGTATATCTGCTTTTTTACGATAATCTGTTAAAACCTCAGTAACTTTTGCTTGATAATCATCTGCAACTATATCTACTTTTACAACTGCATTTAATGCGTCAACGTTTTCTTTTGTAATATTCATTTCTTATTAATCTCTAGTTCTTAAAAAATCGAGTGCAAAATTAGTCATTTTTATTAAGCCAACAAAAGTTTAAACGGTTCTATTTCAGTTATTTCAATTTCATATTAATTAGATAAATGTTTAAAAACTAAAAGTATAAGACTGTTTATATGATAAATAAAAAAAAATAGTAATTTTGCAGTACTTAAAACTTCTTATGTAACTATAAGATTTTAAACAAAAAAAGAACATGCAATACAAAAGAATCCTTTTAAAATTAAGTGGTGAAGCTTTAATGGGAGATAGACAATATGGAATAGACCCAAAACGTCTAGCAGAATATGCAAAAGAAATCAAAGAAGTTGTAAGCAAAGGTATAGAGGTTGCCATTGTAATTGGTGGTGGTAATATTTTTAGAGGAGTTGCTGGTGCAGCAAATGGTATGGATCGTGTTCAAGGAGATCATATGGGTATGCTAGCCACTTGTATAAACGGTTTGGCT